>NZ_JBQCIP010000247.1:0-36277 GCF_051953575.1 Microbacterium sp. | reverse complement strand
CGCATCGCCGCCCTCGATCCGGCCCTCGACCCCGACGTGATCATCGTCGAAGGGTCGATCAACGACCGTCACGCGTATCCGACCGGATACCGGGATGCCGTCACCTCCGCATGGGACGCCCTGCAGGCCCGCTTCCCGGACGCCGAGATCGTGATCCTCGGCCCCGCGCCGCAGGTGCTGCCGGTGCAGCAGGCGACCCGCGCCATCGACGCCGACCTGGCCGCCCTCGCCTCGGCGCGCGGCTGGTGGTACATCTCGCCGATCGCCGAGGACTGGATCACCGAGGCGAACTACGCGGACGTGATCGACACAGGCCCCATCGGCCGGAACCATCCCACGACCTCGGGCCACGCCTACCTCGCAGGCCGGCTCGCGGACGACCTGGAGCGGCTCGAGCAGCAGCCCGCCGTCGCAGCCGACGCCCCTTGACCTGGCGGGGAGGCCCGCCCCGGGATGGTAACCTCGATCGGCACGCCTCCGTAGCTCAGGGGATAGAGCGTTGGTTTCCGGTACCAAAGGTCGCAGGTTCGATTCCTGTCGGGGGCACCAGTCGGGATTAGGGGTCGCGGACATTCAGTCCTCGCGGCCCCTTTCTCGTGACAACACTCTGACTGTCTCGGCAAGGCGCTCCCGCACATCGACGGCGATGAACACGAGGACGCCGATGAGGATGACGAGGACGAGCATCAGCGCGAGGCCGACCCACATCCATCCCCCACCCATGCCGTAGGTCCACATCATGGCGCTCCTCCTTCGTATCCGGATTCATGCACGCCGCGCGCGCCTGGGGGTCCGACGATCGACGTGCGGCGTGGTCGTCGCGGTGTCGAGGGCGCCCGATCGTGCTCCACGAGCCACCTGAACGTGAGCCCCGTGACGAGTGCCATGGCAACGGCCATCGCGACACCGGCTCCCAGTCCTATCGCGATCGCAGTCCCGACCGGCTGCCCCTCGTGCCACAGCGGCGGCGCGATCGCGAAGAACGCGCCCAGACCGACGATCCACGCGACCGCGGTACCGAGAATCCACCACGCAGCCGCGCGCAGCCGGTGCCGCAACTCGATCCACTGCGCCGCCCCGATCGAGACGAGGATGGTGATCGTCAGCACGGCAAGGCCGGCGAACTGAACCGGTGCCGGCCACCCCGACCAGTCGGAGAGGGAAGACGGCAGCATCCCGCACACGTATGCGACGACCGCTCCCCCGCCCGTGAGCACGATCCACGCCCCGGGACGCAGGCCGGCCACGTCGCGGCGCATCGCGAGGTACTGTGAACCACCGAGGATGACGCCCTCGATGAAGCCGGTGCCGACGATCAGCATCGTCCCCACGGGCGACGAGCCCGCGAGCACACCAGCGACGGCTGGGAACGTGAAGCCGACGATCTCGCCCGTGCCGACGATCAGGACCCATCGCGTCAGACCTGGCGTCGCTGCTCTTCGGGTGACCGCAGATGCTGTCTCACGCATGGTCCGACTCTCGCCGCACGCTCGTGCGAAGGTCGGGCCGAAGGTCCCACCGGCCCTCTCAAGCCGACAGCTCCGCCCGCGCCTCGGGCGCGGGCGGAGCGGAACTGCTGACGAGTGGGTTCGCGCCTACCTCGCGGCGGTCGCCTCGTCCTCGGCCGGCACCACGTCGGCCGTGTGATACGTGAACACGAGTCGGGCGGGAACCGTGCCCGCGAGCACTTCCGCCACCGATTCGTTCACATCGTCCAGCGCGCGGGTCTCGGTGATCACGCGCGTACGGCCTGCGGCGTGGAGCGCGAAGACCTCGGCGAGGTCCTGACGTGTCCCCACGATAGAGCCGATGATGCTGATCCCCTTGAGCACCGTGTCGAAGACGGGGACGGTGAGCTCACCGTCGGCGGGCAGCGACACGAGCACCAGACGTCCGCCGCGGTTGAGCGCGTCGAAGGCCTGGTGGAACACCGACGGCGCCACGGCGAGGATCACCGCGACGTCGGCGCCGCCCAGCTGCCTGATCGCCAGCACCGGGTCGACCTCGTGGGCGTTGACGACGTGGTCGGCACCGAGTTCGGTCGCGAGGGCGAGCTTCTCCTCCGTGACGTCCACCGCGATCACCTTCGCGCCGACCAGTCGTGCGTACTGGAGTGCGAGATGTCCGAGTCCGCCGATGCCGAAGACCGCCACAGTCTCACCGGGCGTGACGTGTGCATTCTTGATCGCTGCGTACGTCGTCACGCCGGCGCAGGTCAAGGGTGCGGCATCCAACGGGCTCACGCCGTCGGGAACAGGCGTCGCGAACCGGGCGTCGGCGAGCATGTACTCGCTGTAGCCGCCGTCGACCCCGTAGCCGTTGTTGAACTGCTGCTCGCAGAGGTTCTCGCGCCCGTCCACGCAGTAGCGGCATTCGCCGCACGCGTGCGCGAGCCACGGCATCGCCACGCGCTGTCCGACGGTTCGGGTGGTCACACCCTCCCCGAGCTGCTCGATGATTCCGACGCCCTCGTGGCCCGGCACCAGCGGCAGATGCGGCTTGACAGGCCAGTCGCCGTTCATCGCGTGGATGTCGGTGTGGCAGAGGCCGCACGCCTCCAGACGCACGAGGACCTGCCCGGCACCCGGCTGCGGGATCTCACGATCCTCGACCTGCGCCGGGGCTCCGAAGGCGGGGACGACTGCTGCTCGCATGATGCTCTCCTTGACGATCTGTGTGCTTCCAGCTTTGTCGCGGGAGTGGATGCCGGCAGGGTCGAAGGTCCCGTCGGGCGCGGTCACCCGGCCAGCCTCTCAGTGAGGCCGTGACCCCAGTCGCGCGCCCGCTCGAGCTCACCGTCGACCAGGGGCCCTCGTATCCCTCGACGAGGAAGCTCGCCGGGTCGATCACCGGGAACCCGAGCTTCTTGGCCACGCGGGTGGCGCTGTGCGACGCCGCGCCCGGCAGCAGGAACATGTCCACGCGCGTGTCGAACGCCGCGAACCGGGTCGGCTGCGCCGGCGAGGTCAGCGAGTGCAGCCACTCGCGGATGCCCATCGGCACATCGGTGAAGGATCCGCCTCGAGCGGCTGCCTCCCTTCGCGTGGAGTCACGCGACATCGAGAACGTGTGCGTCGGACCGCCGACGACGAGCAGGTCCAGACCGTCGGGCAGTTCCGACGGCGCGTCCGCGACGTCGGTGATCGAGACGTCCGCCCCGTCGGCCATCCCGTCCGCGATGGCCTGAGCGATCTTGCGGGTGTTGCCGAACATGGATTCGTAGACCACAAGCGCAGGCATGACGCTCTCCTTCGTCCCGGGGCGGCAATGTCTCCGCCCGCTCACCCCTCAGCGTCGCGGTGTGCGATCGGCAGGAGCGGGACATTGGTCCTTCGCCGCCGGATCCGCTTCGAGACGGCGTCCACCACGATCACTGCCGGCACCGCCGATCCCGCCAACAGCCATCCCGTCGGCGACGGCCATGCTCCCCCGAGCAACGACGCGAGGAAGGGGATGCCGAGGAAGGCGACGAGCAGGACCGCCTGCGCCGCGACCGCGCCGAGCAGCAGCCGATTGGTCCGCGGGTCCAGACCCCAGACGGGGCGCACGGTGCTGCGGCAGGCGAAGGCGGTCGCCATCTGACCGAACACGATCGCCGCGAAGGCGGTGCCCGAGGCGATCGCCAGCGCGTCCGGCGCCGGCGTCTGCCCCCAGCGCCATCCTCCCGCCGACAGAACCACTACGAACGACAGCATCGCGACCACGGCCTCGGTCAGCCCCAGCAGGAAGAAGGCTCGCAGCAGGAGTGCGCGATCGACGACGGACCGGCGGCCGCGACCCTGCATGACGTCGGCCCGCGCGGGCTCGGCGCCGAGCGCGAGAGCGGGCAGCATGTCGCTGCCCAGGTCCAAGGCGATCACCTGCATGACGCCGATCGCCAACGGCACGGCGCTGCCGGTGAGCGCCCACACCACGAAGGGTGCGAGCTCGGCGACGTTGTCCGTCAGGTGGTAGGTCAGGAAGCGCCGGATGTTCTTGAAGGTCGCACGACCGAGTTCGATGGCGGCGACGATCGTCGCGAAGTGATCGTCGAGGAGCACGACGTCGGCGGCCTCGCGCGCGACGTCGCTGCCACTGGCCCCCATCGCCACGCCGACATCCGCCTCGCGCAGGGCCGGGGCGTCATTGACGCCGTCGCCGGTCATGGCCACGACGTGGCCGTGGCTGCGGAGTGCGCGAGCGATGCGCAGCTTGTCGGCCGGCGTGGCGCGCGCGACCACGACACCGCCTGCATGGTCGACGAGATCGGCCAGTTCGGCGTCGGTGGTCGGCAGTGCGGCCCCGTCGAGCACGACCCCGTGAGGCTCGAGGAGGCCGATCTCGCGGGCGATCGCCGCCCCCGTGCGGGGGTGATCCCCAGTGATCATCGCGATCCGGATGTCTGCCGCGCGACACCGTTCGAGCGCCTCCCGCACGCCGGCGCGCGGCGGATCCTCCAAGGCGATCACGCCGACGAAGTCGAGGTCGTGCCCCAGTTCAGCGGCGGGCACGCCCCGTGCGTCACGCGATGCGACAGCGAGGACGCGACGGCCGGCCCCGGTCAGCTCGTCGATCTCGCCCTGCAGGCCCGGGGGCACCGCGCGGCAGCGGGCGAGCACGCCTTCGGTCGCGCCGAGCACGGAGACGACATCGCCGTCGACCGAAGAGCTGAGCAGGCGATCCGCCGAGAAGGGATGCCGCCGGCCCTCCGGTTCCACCTCCACGCCGACACGCAGTGCGAGACAGTGCAAGGCGGCCTCCATCGGGTCGCCCGATGCCTCCCAGCGTCCGTCCCGGAGCGCCACTCGCCCCTCGACGCAGCGGAGTGCGGTGCGGGCCACCAGCGGCACGGCCGCGACGGCGTCGGCCGGACCAGTCAGCGTCGCGGTCGGGCCGTACCCCTCGCCCTCTATCTCGACCCGTCCTGCCGCGGTCACGACCTCGAGGACGTTCATCCGGTTCTCGGTGAGCGTGCCGGTCTTGTCGGTGCAGATGAAGGACGTCGCCCCCAGGGTCTCCACAGCGTCCAGTCGGCGCACCAGCGCGTGCTTCGCCGCCATGAGCTCAGCGCCGCGTGCCAACGAGAGAGTCACCGTGGGAAGCATCCCCTCCGGCACGAGGGCGACCGAGACGCCGATGGCGAAGACGAACGCCTGCTGCAGTCCGAGGCCCAGAAGCAGCGACACACCCCCGAGCCCGACCCCGACGACCGCAGCGATGATCGCGATGACGCGCACAACCCGCCGCAACTCCATCGCCATCGGGCTCGGCGGGCGCGTCGCACTCTCGCCGAGCCGTCCGATGTCGGCCAGCGCCGTCTTCGCGCCCGTGGCCGCCACGACGGCAGCTGCCTCGCCCTGAACGACGAAGGTGCCACCCCTGATGAGATCGCCCGCCTCATGCGGGACGGCGGCGCTCTCGCCGGTGAGGAGCGACTCGTCGAGACTCAGGCTCGCGCTGCGGACCACCGTGAGGTCGGCTGCCACCCGGTCCCCCGCCGACAGCAGTACGAGATCGCCCGGTACCAGCTCGACAGCGGGCACAGCTGTCGCGGTGCCGTCGCGCACGACGCGCGCGGTGGCCGGCAGCAGCTGACGCAGTCGTTGCGCCGATCGGTCGGCGCGGTACTCCTGCGCGAACGCGAACACGGCGTTCAGCGCCACGATCGTCACGATCGCGATGGCCAGGGCCGGCATGCCCGCCACCACGGACAGCGCCGCCGCGATCCACAGCAGCACAGCCAGCAGGTGGGTGAGCTCTGCGAAGAGCATGCGCCAGGGCGAGACACGTCGTTGCTGCGGCACCGCGTTCTGGCCGACACGTGCCAGGCGATCTGCCGCTTCGGTGCTGGTGAGGCCCTGCTCCCGCGTGATCACGGACGTATCGTGGTCGTTCACAGGGCCTCGCCGCGGGACCTTGGTCCTCGCACCTCGTGTGACCTTCGTCCCGCTCCGCGACAGCGCGGCGCGGGAATCTGGGGACATGGAAGCGAACACAGATGCCGACCGGATCGTCGTAGGCGTCGACGGCTCCGACAGCTCGATCGCCGCGCTGCGTTATGCCGCCCGCCTGGCGGATGCGTTCGACGCTCCGCTGGAAGCCGTGACCACGTGGATGTACCCCGCGTTCGCGGATCCCGTGCTCATCGCACAATGGCCGCTCGAGCAGACGGCAGCGGACATGCTCGATGACGCTGTCGTGCGCGCGTTCGGAGACAGCGTCCCCGAGGGGATCACTCGCACGGTGCTGGCGGGACCCGCGGCGCGGAGGCTGACCGAACTGAGCAGGTCGTGCAGCATGCTCGTCGTCGGAAGCCGAGGACGCGGCGGGTTCACGGGGCTGCTGCTGGGTTCTGTCAGCGCGGCGTGCGCAGAGCATGCCGCTTGTCCCGTCGTGGTCGTGCACGGTGTGCACTCCGGCTCGGCCGCCTCGCCGCCCGCCGACGGCTGACGGCATCCCGCTGTCACGGCCCCGCCGACCCCGGGCTTCACTCGCAGTACGTCGCCGTTGCGCAGCGGGTGCGGCGTCGCGGTGAGGTAAGCCAGTGGCCCCGGTACGCCGGGAGGCATCCTCTCGATCATCGCAGCCATCGTCGCGCGTCGATTCCTGTTCGTCGCGACCAGCCTCACCGCACTCATGATCGTGATGTTCTGTGCGACGGCCCGGCTTGCCGCGGCCACCGGGCCCGCCTCGGGTCGCACCGCTGCGGCCGTCTGATGCTGCTCTCGGCGTGAGGCGTCCCGGTGATCTCGAGCAGGCGCGCCCAACCCGACGACCCTCGCGCCGCCCAGGCCGGCGCCGAGGCCGCGCGTCGGAGCGGATGCAGATAGCCATCCTCCGTCCCGAGGCCTCGGCGCTGCGCGCACTTCGTAGCGCTGGCGCTCATCTCGCCTCCGTGAGAAGCGGATGCCGCACCCGTGGCGGCGTGGGACCTTGGACCCAGACCGGCGACGTGGCGGCCGTAAGGATTCCGGCATGGTGCTGCAGCCCCAAACCATGCGCGCGTGGACGACACGCGGAACCGGGGACCTCGAATCGAGCACGCTGCCGCTGCCCAGGATCGCCGAGCACGACATCCTCGTGCGAGTCAGCGCGTGCGGCGTGTGCCGTACGGACCTGCACGTCGTGGACGGCGAGCTGCCACGCCGCCGACCACGTGTCGTTCCCGGGCATCAGGTCGTCGGCGAGGTCGTCGCCGTCGGCTCGGCGGCCGCGAGATTCCACCTCGGGGACGTCGTGGGAGTTGCCTGGCTCGGCTCGACCTGTGGGGGCTGCCGTTGGTGCCGCACCGGCCGCGAGAACCTGTGCGCGGCGGCGCGCTTCACCGGGCGGGACCGCGACGGCGGCCACGCCGAGTTCCTCGCCGCCGACGAGCGCTTCGCCTACCGACTCCCGGCCGATACCGATCCGGTCGAGACGGCGCCGCTGCTGTGCGCAGGGATCATCGGCTTCCGTGCGCTGTCGCGCGCCCAGCTGCCTCCGGGCGGCGTGCTCGGCATCTACGGATTCGGATCGAGCGCGGTCCTCACCGCGAAGATCGCCGCTGCCGGAGGCGCGACCGTGCACGTGATGACGCGGGGTCAGCAGAATCGGGAGCTCGCCCGCCAAGTCGGCCTCGGGTTCGTGGGGGACGAGACGTCCTCACCGCCCGAGCCGCTCGACAGCGCCATCATCTTCGCGCCGGCAGGCGAACTGGTGCCTATCGCGCTGCGTGCAACCGCCGCCGGCGGAACCGTCGTGATCGCCGGCATCCATCTCTCCGACGTCCCGGCGCTGTCGTACGACGAGCATCTGTTCCGCGAGAAGGACCTGCGCTCGGTGACTGCGAACACCCGCGCCGACGGCGAGAGCTTTCTTCGACTTGCGGCGCGGCTGCACCTGCGCTCGACGGTCACCCGCTATCGGTTCGGCGACACCCGGGACGCACTGGACGACCTGCGCGCGGGCCGAGCGGCCGGATCACTTGTGATCGATCACGCCGCGAGCTGACGCGTCGTCGGCGCGAGCTCTCAGTTCGCTCAGCAGCTCGAGCTGCCGACGGTTGATGGCCATCAGATCCTCGATCTCCATCTTCGCCGCACGGTTGGTCTCGAAGTCGTGTGCGGCGAGCGCGGCCGCGACCGCATCCTGGCGTTTCGCAGCGATCAGCAGGATCGCTCCTTGCAGTCCGGCGATCATGCTGAGGAACAGGTTCAGGAGGATGAAGGGGTACGGGTCCCACACGACGGCGGTCAGGTTCAGCAGGATCCAGGCGCCCATGGCACCGATGAAGACGCCGATGAACGTCCACGATCCCATCCAGTCCCGCATTCGATCAGCGGCGCGCTGACCGAATGTGAGCGAGTCCTTGTGCCGTTGATGCCAGTTGCGGGTCAGTCCACCGTGCCTGTGCGCGACAGGCATCGCTTCGACGACGTCGACGATCGAGGCCTCCCGGACCATGCCGTTCTCCGATCTGCACTGGCGGTGAGAGCTGCGGGCGCCGTTAGTGCGGCCGGACAGCGGGTATCGGATCGGGCCGCCCCGCTCGATGCGGGCCGGCCTCGTCTTCGCGAGGCGCTACGAGCCTCGCCTGCGTCGGGGTTCCGTCCCTGTGCGTGCGCTCGTGCAGCGGCGGTGTGTACTCGGCCGTGCGGGCGAACCGACGCCCTGTCACCGTGCTCGCGTTCACCTTGATGACATAGGGCTTCTGGCGCGGGCTCCAGGTGACCAGGCGGGTGACGCCGCTGCGTGCGATCTCGACCTCGTCGAGGACACGGCTCGCCGCGCCGCGAAGCACGACGCTCCACTGTGTGACCTCGTCCGTCCCGTCCACCTCGAACGCGGCCAGCGGGTGCGCAGTGATGCGCGCCACCTTGACGTCGGGGGCGGTCCGCATGTACACCGCACCCTCATGGGCGATGAAGTTCACGGGAAAGATGTCGGGCAGGCCTCCGTCGCCGACCAGCGCCAGCCGGCCGAACCGCTCGCCTTCAAGGAGGCGCCAGCATTCGGCCGTGTCGAGCCGGCTGACCTGCGGAGTGCTGGTCGTCGACATGTCGAGGCTCCTTTCGCTGGATGCCATGACAGCATTCCCGTGAACCGCTCCATGGACCGAAGGTCCCGCGGCTCTGGTGGCGCACCGCGCCGCGCCGTACTGTGTGATCGTGTCGCCGAGGGAGGCGCGTGTGGCTGCGCACGATGACCCGCTGTCGTTCCCCGATGGTCCGCGCCTCGATCTGGACGAGGCGCTCTCGACGCTCATGCAGCAGGCGGAACGTGTCCGCGCCACCCAGGGGCGCCTGCGCGCGCTGCTCAGCGCGACTCGAGCCATCGTGGAGGAGAGTGACCTGCCGTCGGTGCTGCGGCGCATCGCGGCCGCGGCCACCGAGCTCGTGAACGCCGAGTACGGCGCCCTCGGGGTGATCGCGCCGGAACATGACGCATTGGAGCAGTTCATCTACGTCGGCCTCACCGCCGAGGAAGCCGACGGGATCGGCCACCTGCCGACGGGACAAGGACTGCTGGGCGCGCTGATCGCCGATCCTCAGCCCATCCGCCTGTCGCAGATGGCCGAGGACCCGCGCGCGGTGGGCTTTCCTGCGCACCATCCGCGGATGGACTCGTTCCTCGGAGTTCCGGTTCGGGTGCGCGGAGAGGTGTTCGGCAACCTCTATCTGACGAACCGCCGGGATGGTGAGTTCACCGAAGAAGACGAGCGCCTCGTCGAGTCGCTCGCCACGACCGCCGGCTACGCCGTGGAGAACGCGCGTCTGCTCGAAGAGGCCCGAACGCGCGAACGATGGATGCGCGCGGCCGCGGAGCTCTCGGGCGCCCTGCTGTCCTCTCCCACCGAGACCGCTCTGGACCTGATCGCCGGGCGTCTGGCCGACCTTCCGCACATAGACAAGGTGAGCATCCTGCTCGCAGACGAGGGAACGTCCACCCTGCGCGTCGCGGCAGCGCGCGGGGTCGACGAGGCGCGCCTGCGCGGCAGGACCATGGACGCCGGCATCACGTGCGCCGACGACGTGATCCGTACGGGAACCGCTCGGCTGCTCCCTCGCGAGTCGGCGCAGGACGACGGGGAATACCCGCTGCGCGTCGTCGATGACGGTCAGGTCGGACCCGCGGTCGTGGCCCCGCTGCGCACGCAGGCCCGCCTGTGGGGCGTGGTCTGCCTCGCTCGGCACCCCGACCTGCCGCGCTTCACCACGACCGAGCTCGACAGCATGGTCGACTTCGCCTCCCGGGCGACGATCGCGCTCGAACTCGCCCAGGCACGCGAAGAGGGCGAGCGAGCCCTGCTCGCCGACGATCGGCGGCGCATCGCCCGTGACCTGCACGACCACGTGATCCAGCAGCTCTTCGGAACGGGGCTCACTCTCCAGGCGGTGGCCGGCACACTGCCGGCCGGTTCCGACGCCGACCGGCTCACGCAGTCGATCGACCAGCTGGACGACGCGATCTCGCAGATCCGCACGGTCGTGTTCGCGCTGTCACGCCGCGACGAGAGTTCCCTGCGGCACCGCGTGCTCGACGTGGTCGCCGACGTGTCGTCGGCCGCGCGACGGCCACCGGCGATCCGCTTCACGGGTCCCGTCGACCACGCGGTCACCGGGCCGATCGCCGATGACGTCGTCGCGGTGGCCCGCGAACTGCTGAGCAACGCGGTCCGGCACTCCCGCGCCGACCGCATCTCGGTGGAGGTCGCATTCGCCGACAACGTCGTCGTGGTGCTGGTCGAGGACGACGGCATCGGGATCCCGGACGGCGGCCGCCGCAGCGGGCTGCGCAATCTCGCCGAACGCGCCGCGGCACGCGACGGAGATTTCGTCGTCGAGTCGACGGAGGGTGCCACCTCGATCCGATGGAGCGCGCCCGTGCGCGGCATCCACTCGCCCGGCGAAGGAGTGCACGAATGACCAGTGTCTTCCTGGTGGACGACCACGAGATCGTCCGGCGCGGACTCGCCGATCTCGTCGGCTCGCAGCCCGACCTCGACGTCGTCGGCGAAGCGGGCACCGTACGCCAGGCGATCGGCCGCATCGAGGCGACGATGCCCGACGTCGCGGTCCTTGACGTGCGGCTGCCCGACGGCAGCGGCATCGACCTGTGCCGCGACATCCGCTCGCGGCTCCCGTCCGTCGCCTGCCTCATGCTCACCGCGTACGACGACGACGCCGCCGTGAGTGCCGCCGTCCTGGCCGGTGCGGCCGGCTATGTGCTGAAAGACATCGGCGGAGCACGGCTCGTCGATGCGATCCGCCGGATAGCGGCCGGGCACTCGCTCCTGGACGACGCGGTCGTCCGCCACGCGGCCTCGCGGCTGCGCGAGCGGGCGGACGACGACGATCCTCGCCTCGGCTCGCTGGGGCTGCGCGAACGCCAGATCCTGCGGCTGATCGCCGACGGGCTGACCAACCGGCAGATCGGCGAACGGCTCGGGATCGCCGAGAAGACGGTGAAGAACTATGTGTCGTCGCTGCTGAACAAGCTCGGTCTCGAGCGGCGTACCCAGGCCGCCGTGTTCGAGCTGGAGCACCGCGCCGAGTGAGGCGCACCGCGCAGGGACGTTGGTCCTGCCGGGGCCTGCGGCGTGTCACTAGCGTGTGCCCCACACGCCGAAGGAGACGGCCATGGAACGCATCGTGCTCGGGTATGACGGGAGTCCCGCCGCAGAGTCCGCGCTGGACTGGATCACCGATCGCCTGGTGCGACGCAGCGGCCTGGTCGAGGTGATCGTCATCGCCAACATGTTCCTGTCGTCCGAGGCCGATACCGACGAGCTGCGCGACCGCGCCGAGCAGCGCCTGCGGATGCGCGTGCCCGCGCTCCCGGTCGAGACGTCGACGATCGACGGTCTCATGCCTGGCGCGCTCGTGCATGCGGCCCGCGACGCGGACCTGCTTGTGGTCGGCGTCGACCGCGGGCATCCGATCAGGTCCGCGTGGCACGGCTGGCTGCCGCAGCGCGTGAGCGCGAGCTCCGCCGTCCCGACGTGTGTGGTCCCCCGTGGTTGGAGTCCCGCCGGCGGAACGGTCGCGGTGGGCCTCGACGACGACGACTCGTCGGACGCCGCGGTGGGGTTCGCCGCAGCCGAAGCGCGGGCGGACTCCCACCGGCTGCGCGTGGTCCATGCCTGGGCGACGGCGTTCGAGCCGGCCGACCGCGCCGCTTCCCCCACGCCCAGATATCGCATGCAGGTGCAGCACCAGGAGTACGCCGCCGCAGTGGCCGAGCGCGTCCGGCACGGGCACCCCTCGCTGGACGTCCAGGTGGAGCTGGCGCAGAGCAATCCGAGCGCGATGCTCACCACGGCCGCCCGCGACAGTGCGCTGGTCGTGATCGGCACTCACGGTCACGGCATCCTCGCCGGCGGCCTCACCGGCTCGGTCGCGCTCGACCTGATCGGCAAGGTGCCGACGCCGGTCTGCGTCGTCCCGCCACGGCGCTGAGCTGCGGATGCCGCCCGCCGGCGTCTGGACGGCGGGCACGACCTCGTTTCGCAGGAGGGCCGCTCAGCTACGGGAGTGCCGGGCGTGGGGCATCCGCCACCCGCCGACGGGGAGATAGCTCGTCCGGTGGGGGGTGAGCACGGCATCGACGACACCGAGAAGAACCATCGCGAACGCCAGTTCAGCGAGGCCGAGTGCGAAGTACACCGCCTGCAGAGCACTGAACGGGATGTAGATCATCTGCACGAAGATCCAGATGAGGCAGCCGAAGCCCGCGGCGGCGGAGAGCGGCATCGCCCACCGCGACGAGACGAGCACGGTGACGAACGCGGCCGCGTGGACCCCCGCCACGCCCACGATCAGGAGCAGTCCCGGCACCAGGTACGACGCGAACGGCGACCCAGCCAGGTACGCGTCGGGCGGGACGAGCACGGAGCCGAGGTCCGGATTCGTACTTCCCAGCACCAGCACGACCCCGCCGGCGAGCGCGGTGACGGCGACGAAGGCCTGAAGGATCAGGAGCGTGACGCGTGCGATGCGGAACACGGCCGTCACCTCGCATCCGCGTGCGCGAGCACCGCATCCCGCGGAACCACGGCCACGGGGCACTCGGACTGCCAGAGGATCTCCTGAGCGACCGAGCCGAGCAGGCTGCCGGCGAGCACGCCGCGGTGGTGCGTGCCGATCACCAGCAGCGAGCTGCGCGGACCGTACTTGAGGAGAGCCGCCGAACGGCTGTCGCGGACGAGTTCGCTCTGCAGCCCCACCAGGGGGTAGCGCTCGATGACCCACGTCACCGCAGCGTCGAGGATCTCGCGGTGCTCAGCCATCATCGTCTCCGGCGTGACCACCATGACCGCCGAGCCCGAGAAGGACGGCGTGGGCATGAGCCACGAGTGCACGAGACGGATCGCGGTCGCCGTCTCGGCAGCTTCGGCCGCCGCGAAGGCCAGGGCCGTCTGCGCCGAGTCGTCGTCAGCGATGCCCACCGTCACGGGATCGCCGACGTCGACCCAGCCGGCCGGCACCATCACGACGGGCACGGTGGCGTGGGTGCTCAAGCGCAACGGCATGGCCCCCGCCATCGCCGCGCGGATGGGGTGCCCGGGGTTGATGCCCACCACCAGGAGGTCTGCGTCGGCGGCGAACCCGGTCAGCGCATCGAGTACGCCGCCCTCGAGCCGATGGAGCTCGACCGCGACGCCGGCAACGCGGTCGCGGAGGAACCTCTCCCCCTCGGCGAGCCGATCGAGCGCGGGATCCCGGTCCCGCGTCGACCGGGACACGACGTTGACCAGGCCGACCTTCGTCGGCCGGCGACTCGCGCGCGCCGCCACCCAAGCCAGTGCAGACACGGCGGCGGGACTGCCGTCGAACCCGAGAACGATGCGCTCCATGAGTGGCTCCTCTCGCGGACTCGCCCGGTCCGGTTCCCCGACGCTACGGTCACGCCCACGAGACGAGCGGGTCGAAGGTCCCATCCGTGCCACGGCCGCAGGACCTTCGGCCCGCGAGCGCCGCCGGCTGCGGACTCGAATGAGGGCAACGGCTTCGGGCCGACGACGAAGGGAACACCATGACTCACCATGCCCACCGGTTCACCGGGTACACCGTGGTCGTGACCGGCGCGGGCGCCGGTATCGGCCGTGCCACCGCCGAGCAGCTCCTCGCGGAGGGCAGCCGGGTCATCGCCGTCGACGTGTCGGAGGAGCGGCTGGCCACTCTCGCACAGGAGGTGGACGGCGACCTCGTCGCGGTCGTCGCCGACATCACCGACCCGAGTGGCATCGACGCCATCCTCGCGACCACCGGCGAACGGATCGACGGCCTGGCGAACGTCGCCGGCATCATGGACGGCTTCGAGCCGACCGCCGAGATCAGCGACGCCACGTGGGACCGCGTCCTCGCCGTCAACCTCACCGGGATGATGCGGCTGACCCGCGCGGTGCTCCCCCGCATGCTCGAGCGCGGCCGTGGCAGCATCGTCAACGTGGGCTCCGAGGCCGGCCTGCGCGGCTCGGCCGCCGGTACTCCGTATACGACATCGAAGCATGCGGTGAACGGCTTCACCGTCAGCACCGCGTTCTTCTACACGCCGAAAGGCGTGCGCTGCAACGCCGTGGCACCGGGGCCCGTCGCCACCAGCATCGAGGCTCCGTTCCGCTCCGAGTGGGCGCAGACGCGCATCGGCCCCCTGCTGCAGACGAACCTGCCCGCTGTCGCGCGCCCCGATCAGCTGTCGTCGGCCATCACCTGGCTGCTGAGCGAGGATGCGTCGAACGTCTCGGGTGCGATCATCCCCGTCGACGGCGGCTGGGCGGCGATCTGACATGTCCGCTTCACCTGCCGCACCGGACGAACCCCGCCTGCGTTTTCTCGGCGCCGCCGACACTGTCACCGGATCGCGAAACCTCGTGAGCGCCGCAGGCCGGCGCATCCTCGTGGACTGCGGACTGTTCCAGGGGTACAAGGTGCTGCGCGACCGGAATCGCGCCGCGTTCCCCATCCGACCGGACTCCGTGGATGCCGTCGTGGTGTCGCACGCGCACCTCGATCACTCCGGATACCTGCCTGCGCTGGTGCGCGACGGCTTCCGCGGCCGCATCTACACTTCCGAGGGGACCGCGGAGCTGTGCCGCATCATGCTGCCCGACAGCGCCCATCTGCTGGAGGAAGAGGCCCGCTTCGCCGCTGCGGGACGATGGTCCAAGCACGCGCATCCGGAACCGCTTTACCGCGTCGCCGACGCGATGACCGCGCTTGAGCACTTTCACCCCGTCGAGTTCCGCGATCGCCAGGTCATCGCTGACGGCGTCGAGATGGAGTTGGTGCCGGCGGGCCACATCCTCGGCGCGGCGAGCGTGCGACTGCGCATAGGCGGCCGGACGGTGCACTTCACCGGTGATCTCGGACGCCCCGACGACCCGCTCATGAATCCGCCGGCGCCGTTGGAAGCGACCGACGTGCTCGTGACCGAATCGACCTATGGAGATCGGCACCACGACCCCGAGAACCCCGAGCGACTGCTCGGCGACACCGTCAGACGCATCGCCGCACGGGGCGGCGTCGTGGTGATCCCGGCGTTCGCCGTCGGGCGCACCGAGACGGTCCTGCTGCATCTGTCTCGTCTTCGCGACCGCAACGAGATCCCGGATGTGCCGATCTACGTCAACAGCCCCATGGCCGTGAGCGTCGTGGACGTGTACCGCCGGCATCCGTCCGAACACCGCCTCGACCCGGAGGAGCTCGAGCGGATGTACCGGCTGCCGACACTGGTGACGACGGTCGACGACTCCAAGCTGCTCAATCTGCGCGGGGGTCCGATGATCATCATCTCTGCCAGTGGAATGCTGGCGGGCGGACGTGTGCTCCATCACCTGGCCGCATACGGCACGGACCCGTCGAACGCGATCGTGCTCACTGGCTTCCAGGCCGGCGGCACCCGCGGCGCCGCGCTGCTCGGCGGCGCACGCACGCTGCGCATCTTCGGCCGCGACGTCCCCATCCGCGCCGAAGTCGTGAACATCGACTCCATGTCGGCTCACGCCGACGCCGACCAGCTGATCGGCTGGATGCGCACCGCGCCCAGCGCGCCAGACGCCGTGTACGTGACGCACGGGGAGCCCACTGCCGCCGACGTGCTGAGGGCACGGATCACGCATGAGCTGCACTGGAACGCCCGCGTGCCCGAGCATCTCCAGTCGGTGCCGCTCGCGGGCCGTTCGGCCTAGCCGGCCGTGCCCGCGGGAGCCGCTTCGACCCGCTCCGCGAGCCCGAGCCACGTGCGGACGATGGTGTCCGGATTGAGCGAGATCGATCCGATGCCGCGGGCGACCAGCCAGGCAGCGAGGTCCGGGTGATCCGACGGCCCCTGTCCGCAGATGCCGATGTACTTTCCACGGCGGTTGCAGGCGTCGATCGCCAGCCTCAGCACCTCCAGCACGGCGGGGTCGCGCTCGTCGAACTCCCCCGCGACGAGATCCGAATCGCGATCGATGCCGAGGACCAGCTGCGTCATGTCGTTCGATCCGATCGAGAACCCGTCGAAGTGATCCAGGAACTGATCGGCGAGGATCGCGTTCGACGGGATCTCACACATCATCATGACCTCGAGCCCGTTGCGGCCTCGCTCCAGCCCGCCCTTGGCCAGCGCTCCGTTCACCGCCTCGGCCTCGGCGATGGTGCGCACGAAGGGCACCATGATCCGCACGTTCGAGAGTCCCATGTCGTCGCGCACGAACCGCAGTGCCTCGCACTCCATCGCGAAGCATTCCGCGAACTCGGGCGTGATGTAGCGGGACGCCCCGCGCCATCCGAGCATCGGGTTCTCCTCCTGCGGCTCATAGCGGTCGCCGCCGAGGAGATGGGCGTACTCGTTGGACTTGAAGTCGCTCGTGCGCACGATCACCGGCTCCGGTGCGAACGCCGCGGCGATCATCGCCACACCTTCCGCGAGCCGCCGGACGAAGAACTCGCGCGCCGACGGGTACGCGGCGATGCGCTCCGCGACCTGGGCCCGGAGCGTCTCCGGCAGCGTGTCGAATTCGAGCAGCGCTCGCGGATGAATGCCGATCTGAGTGCCCACGATGAATTCAAGCCGGGCGAGTCCCACCCCGTGGTTCGGCAGCGCAGCGAAGGCGAAAGCCTGATCGGGGGTTCCGACGTTCATCATCAGGCGGACCGGGGGTTCCGGCATCCGGTCGATGACGACGTCCTCTTGCGTGAAGGCGAGCCTGCCGTCGTAGACGTGCCCTTCATCGCCTCCGGCGCACGACACCGTCACTTCACCTGACTCGGCGAGCGCGCGGGTCGCATTCCCGGTGCCGACGACCGCGGGGATGCCGAGCTCACGGGCGATGATGGCCGCGTGACAGGTCCGGCCTCCACGGTCGGTCACGATCGCCGCGGCGCGCTTCATGACGGGCTCCCAGTCGGGGTCCGTCATCTCTGCGACGAGCACGTCGCCGTCGTTCACGCGGTCCATCTCGGCCGGCGATCTGACGACGCGCACCGTGCCGCTGCCGATCCGCTGACCGATCGCGCGACCCTCCGCCAGCACACGCCCCTCTTCGCGCAGGACGAATCGGCTCACGACATTCCCGTCCGCGCGCGAGGCCACGGTCTCAGGCCGCGCCTGGAGGATGTAGAGCAGCCCGTCGACGCCGTCCCGCGCCCACTCGATGTCCATCGCGCGGCCGTAGTGGTCCTCGATGATCAGTGCGTACCGCGCCAGCTCGTGGACGTCGTCGTCCGAGATGCTGAAGACGCGGCGCTCGTCCTCCCCCACGGTCGTCATCGCCGTGCTGGACCCGACCCGGTGCCCCGGTGCGAACCGCAGCGCGACCGCCTTCTCGCCGATCTGACGGCTGAGGATGGCAGGTCGACCCTCGCGCAGGGCCGGCTTGAACACGGTGAACTCGTCCGGGTTCACCTCGCCCTGTACGACTGCCTCCCCGAGACCATAGGCGCTGGTGATGAGGACGGCACGATCGAAGCCGGACTCGGTGTCGATCGTGAACATGACACCCGAGGCGCCGATATCCGACCGCACCATGCGCTGGACCGCCGCCGACAGCGCCACGTCTCCGTGCGCGAAGCCCTGGTGCACGCGGTACGCGATCGCCCGGTCGTTGTACAGGGAGGCGAACACCTCCTTGATCGCCACCAGCACGTTGTCGATCCCGGCGATGTGCAGGTACGTCTCCTGCTGACCCGCGAACGACGCGTCGGGCAGGTCCTCGGCGGTCGCGGACGACCGCACCGCCCACGTCACATTCTCGGGGTCGGGGTCGGCTGCGACGAGGTCGGCGAATGCGTGACGGATGTCGGCCGTCAGGTCGTCGGGCAACGGCTGCGCCTCGATCCAGCCGCGGATCGTGGAGCCCGCGCGCGCGAGCTCCGCGACGTCCGAGACGTCCAGCCGCGCGAGCATCGCATCGATGCGGTCGGCCAGCCCATCCACGCGCAGGAAGGCACGATACGCTTCCGCCGTCGTGGCGAAGCCGCCGGGCACGCGAAGCCCGGCCCCGGTCAGGCGCGAGATCATCTCGCCCAGCGATGAGTTCTTGCCGCCGACCTGCGGCAGGTCGGCCATCGTGATCCGCTCCAGCGGGAGGATGTTCGTCATACGGCGACTCTGGGTCCCTCCGCCCGTCCGCTCTGGGCCCAAGGTCCTGCCGTGCGTCGCCATCCGTGTGACTTAGGTCCTGATCGTGCGCTTGCCGGGCGGGCATTGTGCACACCATCGGCTCTCGAACTCGAAGGAGAGGGTGACATGGATCAGTTGAACGACTCGCCGGTTTGGGCGCTCGACGAGGACGAGTGCTGGAATCTGCTCGCACGTGGTGAGCTGGGGAGGCTCGCCACCGCGATTCAGGGCACGCCCGAGATCTTTCCCGTCAACTACGTCACTGACGGGGGCCGCGTCCTGTTCCGGACAGCGCCGGGATCCAAGCTCGCGGAGCTGACCGTGAACCCTCGCGTCGCGTTCGAGGTCGACGAGTACGACGCTGCCTCGGCCGCCAGCGTCGTCGTCAAGGGCGTCGCCGAACATCTCGAGCTCCAGCGCGAGATCGATGAGGCGGACGCGCTGCCGCTGGCGCCGTGGCTTCCCACGCTCAAGTACCGCTGGGTGCGCATCGTGCCGACGTCGATCACCGGTCGGCGCTTCTCCCGCGGTCCGGAGCCGGACAGGTACGCGGCGTCGGCCAACGACGAATGGACGTGACGCCTCACCTGTCTCGGTGCGACCCTGTTCTCCTGGTGGCGGGCGCGCGGTTGCAGGGTCTCTTCGACGCCCGGGAGACTGGTTCCGGCCACCGGGGCCGGAGATGAGGACCACACACATGCACCAGCGCGAACCCGAGGCATCCATCCGGGACGCACAGGCGAGAGTGCTCGCGTCGCTGCCGTTCGACGACGTCGACGACTTCGCGGCGTCCGACCGAGGCTTCATCGGGACGCTCGACGACCCGCAGATCCGCAACTCCGCAGGGGACGTGGTGTGGGATGCCTCGACCTACGACTTCATCGACGGTGACGCTCCCGACTCGGTGAATCCCAGCCTGTGGCGGCAGTCGAAGCTGGTCGCCAAGCACGGCCTGTTCGAGGTCGTCGAAGGCCTGTATCAGGTGCGGGGCCTCGACCTGTCGGTGATGTCGTTCGTCGAGGGCGACACCGGTGTCATCGTCATCGACCCGCTGATCTCGAAGGAGACCGCCACCGCCGCGGTGGAGCTGTATCGACGCCACCGCGGCGACCGGCCGGTGACCGCCGTCATCTTCACGCACAGCCACATCGACCACTTCGGTGGCGTGCTCGGCGTGATCAGCCTGGACGACGTGACCGCCGGTCGCGTCGAGGTGCTCGCACCCGAGGGCTTCCTCGAGCACTCCGTTGCCGAGAACGTGTATGCGGGTGTCGCCATGGGCCGACGTGCCGGGTACATGTACGGCGCCGCCCTGGCCCGCGGACCGCGCGGCGCCGTCGGTGCGGGGCTCGGCCAGACCACGTCGACCGGCGAGGCGACGATCCTGCCGCCGTCGCTGGAGATCACGACGACCGGCGAGAAGCACACCTTCGACGGTGTCGAGTTCGAGTTCCAGATGGCGCCGGGCACCGAGGCGCCCTCCGAGATGCACTTCTACATCCCCCGGTACCGGGCGCTGTGCATGGCCGAGAACGCCACACACACGCTCCACAACGTGCTGACCCTCCGCGGTGCGGTCGTGCGGGACCCGCACGTGTGGTCGCGTTACCTCACCGAGGCCATCGAGCGATTCGGCGGCGAGGCGGAGGTGATCTTCACATCACACCACTGGCCGACGTGGGGCAACGCCGAGGTCAACAGGTTCCTCGGCATCCAGCGCGACCTGTACGGCTACCTGCACGATCAGACGCTGCGGCTGCTCAACCAGGGCTACAACGGCGCCGAGATCGCCGAGATGATCCAGATGCCGCCCGCACTGGAGGCGTCGTGGAGCACCCGCGGCTACTACGGCTCGGTCAGCCACAATGTCAAGGCGATCTACCAGCGCTACATGGGCTGGTTCGACGGCAACCCCGCCCGCCTGTGGCCGCACCCGCCGAAGCCCCTCGCCGAGCGCTATGTCGCCGCGATCGGCGGCGTCGACCGCGTCGTGGAACTGGCGCAGGGGGCGTTCGACACGGGCGACTACCGGTGGGCGGCCACGCTGCTCGACCACGCCGTGTTCGCCGACGAAGAGCACGCCGCCGCACGGACGCTGTACGCCGACACGCTGGAACAGCTCGCGTACGGTGCCGAGAACGGCACGTGGCGCAACTTCTTCCTGTCGGGCGCGACCGAGCTGCGCGAAGGCAACTTCGGCACCCCCACGCAGACCAATGCGCCGCTCATCCTCGCCCAGCTCACGCCGGAGCAGCTGTTCGACGCCGTCGCGATCCGCGTGAACGGGCCGAAGGCGTGGGACCTGTCGCTCGATATCGATGTGACCCTGTCCGATCTCGGCCGCAGCTTCCACCTGTCGCTCCGAAACGGGGTGCTCGTCTACGTCGAGCGCGAGCCGGCCGCGTCGACCCCGCTCGGGCTGACGCTGACCAAGCCGCGCCTCATCCGTCTCGCGGGAGGCGACATCGAGTCGCAGGGCATCGAGGTGCGCGGGGACATCGCCGTGCTGCACCAGCTGCTGACTGTTCTCGACCAGGGTGATCCGAACTTCGCCATCGTCACCCCCTGACACGCACGCGAGGAGGCCGGCCCGCGGGGGCCGGCCTCCTCGCACCTACGGGGACCCGGGGCCCGTGTCAACCGGATTCCCCCTCCCCGCAAGCCCGCCGACGAGCTGTCGTGGCTCGCGCTGTCGATGTTCCTGCGCCAGCGCGGATCGAGCGAGTCCACGCCCGTCGGCGCCCCGCACAGCGAGTCGTCCGTCTCAAACGACTGAGCGCTGGCGGCCCTGCGCGTCTCGTCCACAAAACGTGGTTCCCCGTCAAGGGGGTCCCCAACATCGATCCGGACGGACCAGCATGGATCCGGAGTCGACCGGCCGTCTTCTCCGCGGCCCCCACCGCAGCGTCGCCGGAGATCTCCGCGGGGAGGCACTTCATGGGAAAGCTGATCTACGAGGGCACGATCAAGGTGGATTTCGATGACCGGACGCTCGCTCACCTGCAGCTCGTGATCGGCAACAAGCTGCGACGGGGCGAGCCGTTCCACTTCACCTGGCGGGACGACCCGAGCATCGGCGACGGGCGCACCACGGTGTGGCTGCACCCCGGCTGCGGGCTGGTCTACAAGTTCTACGGTGGGCGCAAGCCGCAGCTGAACCCGGCGTGGATCGACGCGCTGGCGTTCACCGCGAACTCGCAATCGGGACTGTACCTCGTGCCCGAACCCGCCGGGTCGTCCGCGAACGGCACCGCGGACCACGACGTCGCATGATGACGACCAGCCGAACCCGACTTTGTCAAGGCCACTTCACGCCTCGGCGACAACGCGGTGCAATGGCCCCCAAGAGGGGGCAATGATGAAGCGAATCGACATCTACTACGGCGGCGAGCACTACAGCGTGGGGGGACGCCGCTTCGACGAGCTGCGCCAGGAGATCGAGCGCGGACTCGAGCACGGTCGGTACTGGCTCGAAGTCAATGACGGTGAAGGGATGATGCGCACAGCGTTCCTCATGCTGACCGTCGGAGTTCCACTGGCGATCGTGCCGATCCCCGACGACGTCCCCGACGTCTCGGAGCTCACGCCCGACGCCGTCTGGTCCGAGGGCGGTCCTCCCCTGCTCGGCTGACCCCATGACTCCGACCGCCGGCGCTGCGAGGTGCGCCGGCGGTCGGTCTGCCGTCCGGGCGCGTCGAGAATCAGCCGCGGGGTGCCGACGCCAGTCCGGCGAGCGCGAGCACGGCGGCGCGGTTGGTGTCGTAGAACGTCTGATCCGACAGCAGTCCGAGCTGCTGCAGCCGCGCCGTCGTCCGCGGGCGCGCGCGGCTGAAGGCGAGGCTCACGCCGTTCGAGCTCAGCCATTCCTCCAGCTCCGCGAACGCCTCGGCGCCGGTCACGTCGACGTCGGTGACCGCTTCGAGGTCGATGACGACGTGGTGGACGGGATCGGATGCCGCGGTCACGGCCTTCTTGACGGCCGACGAGAACACCGTGCCGTTCGCGAAGAAGAGCGGGGCCGCCAGGCGCACGACGATGAGGCCCGGTGCGGTCGTGCCGCCGGCCGTCGCCTCGTCGAGGAGGGACTGCTTGGGGTCGCCGTCGGACTCGAGCACGTCGATGGCGGGGTTGGCGGCACGCTTGGCGAGGTTGATCAGGGCGAGCACGAACGCCACCACGATTCCGGGGATCGCGCCGACGAACAGCGTCACGAGGAAGCACACCGCCCCGATCGTGAACTCGAAGCGATCCTGCTTCCACAGCAGCCGGAACTCCTTGATCCCCAGCAGCGGCAGGACGGCGACGCCGACGACGGCGCCGATGGCGGGCGACGGGATGTCGGCGAGCAGCGACGTGCCGAACAGCAGCAGGAGCAGGGTGCCGACCGCGAGGACGATCGGGGGCAGCTGCGTGCGGGAGCCCGCCGAATCCATGGCCGCCGTGCGCGAGGTCGACGACCCCATCGAGAAGCTCGCCTGCGTGCCCGCGACGATGTTGCCGAGGCCGAAGGCGAAGAGGTCGCGGTTGGCGTGGAACGGGTAGTTGTGCTTCTCGCCGTACGAGCGCGAGACGAGCAGTCCCTCCGCCGTCGTCACCATGGTGAGCGCGATCGCCGACGGGATCAGCGCGAACCACATCGACCAGTCGATGATCGGCCACGTGAGCGCCGGGGGCCCCGCCGGGACCTCGCCCAGCACATCGACGCCCTGCTGGTCGAGCGCCGTCAGCACGACGACGACGGTCGAGATGACGAGCACGACGAGCGCCCACGGCACTGCCTTGAGCAGTCGCGCCCCGACCATGAGGACAGCCACCGATGCGGCCGAGATGAGCAGCGACCACCCGTTGAGCGTTCCGATGCCGCCCACCAGGTCGCCCACCTTCTCGACGAATTCGCCCCCCGAGTCGATCTTGACGCCCAGCATCTTCGCGATCTGGCTGACGAGGATGTCGAGCGCAAGGCCGCCGACGAAGCCGATCAGGATCGGCTTGGAGAGGAAGTTGGCGAGGAAGCCGAGCTTGAACACCGACATCAGCAGGAACATGACGCCGCAGATGATCGCCTGCGCCAACGCGAGCGTGGAGTAATCGGCGCTCCCTGCCGTCGCGAGCCCGCCGAGTGACGAGCCGACGAGCGCGGCGGCCGCGGCATCCGGAGAGAGCACCAGCTGGCGCGACGACACGACGAGCGCGTACACGAGGGTCGGCACGATGAGCGCGTACAGCCCTGCCGTCGCCGGCAACCCGGCGATCTGCGCGTACCCGATGTTCAGCGGGATGGCGATGGCGATCAGCGTCACGCCCGCGAGGAGCTCCCGGCCGATGTTGTGCCGATCGAGCCCGGCCAGCGGTCTTTGCACATCGCCTCCTTGTGGTCTGGGTCGAACCTATCGGTCGCCCCGCCGCTTCGTCACGGTCGCCGGAGCGCGTCGTCCCCGGCACGGTCGGTGCGGCATCCGTCGTGCCGGCCGGACCGCCCCTAACGTGGGGGCGTGCGCCAGACCGCCGACACCGACATCACCGCTCTCGTGGCGGGCATCCAGTGGTGGCAGCTGCTCGTCGCGATCATCGTCGTGATCGTCGGGTGGGTGCTCGCCCACTTCGCGCGCAGGGGCGTCCGGGCGGTGTTCGCACGGGCGCCCGAGTTCGCGCAGGTGTACGCCGCCCCCGTCGCGCGCATGGTGCAGTACCTGATCATCGCGCTGGCGATCGGGCTGGGGCTCGTCGCCCTCGGTGCGAACGTCCAGCCGCTGCTCGCGGTCGTCATCATCGTGGGCGTCGTCGCGGTTCTGGTGCTGCGCGGCACGGCCGACAACTTCGCCGCGAGCGTGCTGATCCAGTCCCAGCACCCGGTGGTCGTGGGCGACGAGATCCAGGTGGACGCCCCCGACGGTGCGATCATCGGCACGGTCACCGAGCTCAACACACGCGCGGTGGTGCTCGTCACCGCCGACGGGCGCACCGTGCACGTGCCGAACGCGAAGCTTCTCGCCGACTCGGTGGTGAACCACTCCGCGCACCAGGCGCGCCGCAGCGAGGTGCAGGTGCGAGTGGCCCGCGCCGCCGACGAGACGCTCGAAGAGGTGCTGGAGGCGCTCACCGCCGCCGTCGGCGCCGTCGACGGCGTGCACACGCGCGAGAGCGTCGTGTCGCTGCCGCGGGCGGTCAGCCCGGAGCGGGTCATCGCGGTCGTGCAGTACTGGCACCATCCCGCCCACGGCGTCACCGTCACCGCCGACGTGATCCGGGCGCTCGCGGCCGACTTCGCCGACCGGGGCGTCTCGGCCGCGGTCACCAGTCCGGCCCCGGCTGCTCCGCTGACACCGCCCGACGCGCTCTGAGGATCGACGCCGCGCCGCACCCGCGCTCAGGTCGCCGGGTCGCCCACCAAGCATCATGGCGCACCGCCACGAGAGATTCGGATGCCGCACCCGCAGCACCGCCGGGCTTACTCGTGGCCGACGAGCTTGAGGCCGACGACACACCCCACGAGGCCGAGCATCAGCAGCAGCTTGACGATCGAGAACGGCTCGGCGCCCGTGATCATGGCGTATCCGACGGTGAGGGCGGCGCCGATGCCGACCCACACCGCGTAGGCGGTGCCGGTGGAGATGTCGCGCATCGCCCCCGCCAGCCCGCCCATGCTGGCGACGAGTGCGACGCCGAACACGACGCTCGGCCAGAGCTTCGTGAAGCCCTCGGACTTGCCCAACGCGGTCGCCCAGACGGCTTCGAGAACGCCCGAGAGGATGAGGATGACCCACGACATGACTGTGCTCCTGGCCAGTCTTGTCGCTCACCGGGTACTGATCCGTCGTCCGGGGATCCTGTCGGGGATCCGTGCCCCACCCTAGCCAAGGGACCTGGGCACCGCCTGGGCAGTCCGGCGGCTCACACCAGGAAGAACCCGTCGAGCAGTCCCGGGTTGTGGGCGTGCACGAGCACGAGGAAGACGATCGCGTCGAAGAGCAGGTGCACTGTCACGACGTACGTCAACGATCGCGTCTTCATGAAGATGAAGCCCTGCAGGAGCGCGAACGGGATCGTGAGGAGCGGGCCCCAGGCCTGGTACCCGAGCTCCCACAGGAACGACACGAACACGACCGCCTGCAGGACGTTGGCCTGCCAGAACGCGAAGTGCCGCCGCAGCAGCGCGAAGCACGTGCAGATGAAGAACAGCTCGTCCCAGATGCCGACGGCCCCGACGCCCACGAACAGCCGGGCGATGAGCTCGGGAGTGTCGACGACAGGCCAGTTGAGGTAGACGCCGGAGGTGATGAAGTAGAAGGGCAGGATCAGCCATCCGAGCACCAGCACGGCGACCAGCCACACCCACTGGAACGTGGTCCAGCGCCCGCCGCCCCGCCACGGGAAGCGGATCGCACGGTCGCGGTAGACCCACCGCGACAGCACGTACGGCACGGCCACCGCTCCCCCGAGCGCCAGGGCGAACCGCGCCATAGCGAGGTTGTCGAGCTCGGCCCTGAGCGAGATCGCACTCACCACCAGCAGGCCCGCGGCGATCAGCGACAGATCGCGGACGAGCGAGGGGGCGCGGATGCCGGCGGCCCCGGACCGCCCTGCGGTGGCCGTCGGAGCCCGCCGAGGCGCCGGATCCGGTCGGGGGCCGGCATCCCTCCGCTCCAGCAGCCAGGCGAGCGCCAGGCCCACCGCCAGGAGCGACCAGCCGAGCCACGGGACGCGCACAACGAAGAACGCCGGTGCGGCCAGGCACACCACCAGCGCCGGCGCCAGACGCCAGGACCACGCGGTCGGGACGTCGACGGGCGGGGCGTCGGGGTGTGCGGGCATGAGCGGATCCTGCGTCTTCTCAGTGGTCGAGCGGGTGGGCGAGCTCGTCCCGGTGCATGCGCGCGACGACGTACGCGATCGCGCCGAGGATCAGCGGGATCACGCCCGCCGCGATGAAGATCGATTCGATCGGCACGACGGCGGCGAGAGGCCCGGCGAGCGCCATCGACAGCGGCATGAGGGCGAGCGAGACGAAGAAGTCGAGGCTCGCGATGCGCCCGAGCATGTGACGCGGCACGCGGCGCTGCAGGAGCGTGCCCCAGATCACGTTGCCGTAGCTGAATCCGAAGCCGACGAGGAACAGGCACACGGCCATCAGCCAGTACTCGTGCGTGATGCCGACGACGGCGAACGGGAGCGTGCTGACTCCCCAGACGCCCATCATCACGGTGAGGTACCGCCGCGGCAGCTTCACGGACGACACCACGATCGAGCCGAGCACGCCGCCGATGCCGTACACCGCGAGCAGAAAGCCGAACAGGCGCGGATCCTCACCGATGCGCTCGCGGGTGACGAACGGGAGCAGCACCTCTTCGGGGCCGAGGAACACCAGCACCCAGCCGGTCGCGAACAGCAGCGTCCACAGCAGCCACGGCGTGCGGACCGTGAAGCCCACCGCCTCACGCAGGTCGTGCAGCACGCCGCGCGCGCCCTGGGGCTTGTCGGGGGCCTCGTCGGCGTCTGCAGCCGGCTCGGGGCGAACGAACAGCAGCAGCACGAGGGCCAGGGCGTGCGCGGCCACGACGCCCCACGCGGCGTGCGCGGGCGCCAGCACGGCGGCGACGATCACGCCGGCCGCCGCCGGCCCCGCCGCCTGCTGGAGCGCGGGCCGGATGGCGCCCTCGAGGCCGTTGGCGGCCAGCAGCTGCGCGGGCGGCAGGATGCGCGGCAGGATCGCGCTGTACGCCGGGAAGAAGAACCCGGCGCCCGCGCCGAGCACGAACGCCACGATCGCCAGGTGCGGGATCGTCACGACGCCGAACACGCCGGCGACGGCCACCGAGGTGATCGCGAGCAGGTTGAGCAGCTCGACGATGCGCAGGATCAGGCGGCGCGGGATGCGGTCGGCCGCGATGCCGCCGGGGATGGCGCACGCGAGCAGGCCGACCGCGTTGGCGGCGGCGACGATCGACAGCTCGACCGGTCCGCCGCCCGCGCCGATCACGGTGTAGACCATGACGACCGCCCACATGCCGGCGCCGAAGATCGACAGCACGACGGCGCCGAACAGCATGCGGAAGTCGCGGTGAGACAGCGGACGCACGAACCGCCATGGATCGCGTCGGCGCGCCCCCGCCTCAGGCTCCGGCTCGGGCAGGGGCACCGGCCCCGTCACCGGTCCGGCCGCACCGCTCATGTCCTCGCGGCGCGCCGGTACGAGAGGTCGCGGATGTCGCGTCCCTTCGCGGCGCCCTTCCGCTCGAACGCGGTGAGCACGCGCCCGTCGAAGCGCGGCGCCCACTCCCCCTCGAACGTCGCCGCGAAGTCGGGGGCGACCGACATGACCTCGCGCATCTGCAGCGCGTAGTCCTCCCAGTCGGTGGCCAGGCGCAGCACGCCGCCGTCCTTGAGCGCGGCAGCGGCGAGCGCCGCGAACTCGGGCGTCACCAGCCGGCGCTTGTTGTGCTTGGTCTTGTGCCACGGGTCGGGGAAGAAGACCCAGAGCTCGTCGACGGATGCTGCCGGCAGGAGGTGCTGCAGCACCTCGGGCGCGTTCGCCTCGACGAGGCGGAGGTTGCGGGCGCCGGCGCGGTCGGCGTCGAGCATCGTGCGCGCGAGCCCGGCCCGGAACACCTCGATCGCGAGGAAGTCGGCGTCGGGACGCGACGTCGCCGCGTGGACGATGGCGTGACCCTGCCCCGACCCGATCTCGACGACGAGCGGCGCCTCGCGTCCCCATACGGCCACCGGGTCGATCGCGAACCCCGGGCGGATGCTCGTCGACGCGCGGTCGCGGGGAGACTCGAGCACGTACTGCGGTGCGAGCTCGATCCAGGCGCGCTCCTGCGCCTCGGACATGCGACCGCTGCGACGGACGAACGACACCGGCTTGTCGCGGTAGGTGCGGGGCTCGGGGGAAGGCGCGGCGGCTTCGGTCACCCCTCCAGGCTACCGAGCGCCCCGGACGCCGCATGGCGCGGGGTGCGGCACCCCTTCCTCATGCCGGGGCTGTGACGAAGTCGATGAGCTCCTCGACGCGGCCGAGGAACGCCGGCTCGAGGTCGCGGTAGCTCTTCACCGACGCCAGGATCCGCTGCCAGGCGCGGGCGAGATCGGCCTGGTCGCGTGCGGGCCACCCGAGCGCGCGGCACACGCCGACCTTGAACTCGATGCCGCGCGGCACCTCGGGCCAGCGCTCGATGCCCATCGCACGCGGCGTCACGCACTGCCACACGTCGATCCACGGATGGCCGACGATCAGCACGTGCGCGCCGTGGCGGCCGCGGGCGATCTCGTCGGCGATGCGCGACTCCTTGGAGCGCGGCACCAGGTGGTCGACCAGCACTCCGTAGCGGCGGGAGGCCGACGGCGGTTCCGCATCGAGCGCGGACTCCAGCAGGTCGATGCCCTGGAGGTACTCGACGACGACGCCCTCGGCGCGCAGGTCGTCGCCCCACACCTTCTCGACGAGCTCGGCGTCGTGCCGCCCCTCGACGAGGATGCGGCTCGCACGCGCCGTGCGGGCGCGGGCGTCGGGTGCGGCGAACGAGCCCGAGGCGGTGCGCTGCGGCCCCTTCGCGACCGGCGCGGCCGCCGGCGGACCGAGCACGACGTCGCGGCCGTCGATGAGGAAGCCTGCTCCCAACGGGAACAGGCGGCGCCGGCCGCGCCGGTCCTCCAGCTCCACCATCCCGCCGGCCACATCCACCACGGCGCCGCAGAACCCGTCGTCGGCGACCTCGACGACGAGATCTCGGGATGCCGCCACCCGCGGCAGCTCGCGCACCCCGTGGCCCTTCCATCCGGTGGCCAGCACATCGGCGCCGTAGCGATCGTCCATCGTCTCCTCCGAAGGCGAAACGCTACCCGGTCGCACCGGGTCCGGCCGGGAGCGACCCGGGGCGGACGACATCCCGGGCCGAGGCATCCCTCTCCCCCGCCAAGCCTGGTCGCGCTCTCGGCGAACACACACGTGGGGACGGGGCTCCGAGCTACCGTCTCGCCGACGCGCCTGAATAGACTCGCCCAAAAGGGGACTGTGTCCCGAAGGGGGTTTCGATGCGTCTGCGATGGACTGCAGCGCTCGTGTCTGCTGCGGTCGTCGCGGCCACGGCGGTCGGCGGAGCAGCGGCGGCCACCGCCCCGGTGACACTCGACAACACGTACGTGCTCGACGATGCCGCCGTGCTGTCGTCCGCGGACGAGGCCACCGCCGAGAGCCGGCTCGAGCAGCTGAAGAGCGACACCGGACTCGACCTGTGGGTCGTGTTCGTCGACCAGTTCACCGACCCGTCGAACTCGGCCGACTGGGCCAACCAGACCGCGACCGACAACGGTCTCGGCCCGACGCAGTACCTGCTGGCGGTCGCGACCGACGGGCGCCAGTTCTACCTCTCGGGCGACTCCTCCGGCCCGATCAGCGAAGACCAGCTCGCCACCATCGAGCAGACGCAGATCCAGCCTGCGCTGAGCGACGACGACTGGGTGGGGGCCGTGGACGGTGCCGCCGCAGGCCTCACCGACGCGAAGAACGGCGGCTCGGGCTCCGGCGACGCCACCGGCGGCGGATCGTCGTGGTTCACGTGGCTGCTCGTCATCGTCGTCGTGGGCGTCGCCGTCGTGCTGCTCGTCATGTTCCTGCGACGCCGCAAGAAGGGCGCCGTCACGCCGGGCGGCCAGGCGGGCCCGCCGCAGGTGAGCATCGAGGAGCTGCAGCGGCGCGCGTCCTCGCTGCTCGTGCAGACCGACGATGCCCTCAAGACCAGCACGCAGGAGCTCGGCTTCGCGAAGGCGCAGTTCGGGGATGCCGCCACCACCGAGTTCGAGGCGGCGATCGCCACGGCGCAGCAGGGCCTCGACGAGGCGTTCGGGCTCAAGCAGAAGCTCGACGACGAAGTGCCCGACTCCCCCGACGACACCCGCGCATGGAACGAGCGGATCATCGCCCTCTGCGAAGCCGCCAACACGCTCCTCGACGAGAAGGCCGCCGCGTTCGACGAGCTGCGCAAGCTGGAGCAGAACGCGCCCGAGGCGCTGCGGCGCGTGCAGGGCGAGCGGACGAAGGCCGCGGCAGCCCTCGACCAGGCGACCGCCCGCCTGCACGACCTGCAGGCGGCGTACGCGCCCGAGGCGCTCGCAACCATCGCCGACAACCCGGCACAGGCTCAGCAGCGGCTCGCGTTCGCCGACGAGCAGCTCACCGCCGCACAGGCCGCCATCGGCGCCGGCGACGGCGGAGAGGCCGCGGTCGGCATCCGCGCCGCCGAAGAGGCGGTCGGCCAGGCGACGCTCCTCGAAGACGCCATCGGCAAGCTCGCCGACGACCTCTCCGCCGGTGAGCGCAACGCCGCCGCGCTCGTGACAGAACTCGAAGGCGACATCGCCGCCGCCGCCGCGCTGCCCGATCCCGACGGCCGCATCGCCGGCGTCGTCGCGGCGACGAAGCAGCAGCTCGACGCTGCGCGCGCACAGCTGAGCGGCGGCGCGAAACGCCCGCTGGCGGCGCTGCAGGGCCTGGAGGCGGCGAACACGCAGATCGACGCGCTCCTGAAGGGCGTGCGGGATGCCGCCGCCCAGGCCGACCGCGCACGGCAGATGATCGGGCAGGTCATGATGCAGGCGCAGGCGCAGGTGTCGGCGGCCGAGGACTACATCACCGCCCGTCGCGGCGCCGTCGGCGCCGACGCACGCACGCGGCTCGCCGAGGCCGGCGCCTCGCTCGCGCGGGCACAGGCGCTGCAGGCCTCGGACCCGCAGCAGGCGATGCAGCAGGCGCAGCGCGCCGACCAGCTCGCGGCGCAGGCGATCCAGCTCGCACAGGACGACGTCGGCTCGTTCGGCGGCATGGGCGGCGGCGGGCAGTCCGGCGGCGGCAACGGCATGCTCGGTGCGGTGCTCGGCGGCATCGTCATCAACTCGCTGCTCAGCGGCGGAGGCGGCGGACGCTCGTCCGGCGGCGGCATGGGCGGCATGTTCGGCGGCGGAGGCGGCGGCGGCATGCGCCCCGGCAGCTTCGGCGGCGGCGGCACCCGCGCTCGCCGAGGAGGTGGGCGCTTCTGACCCGCACGCTCGACCTGCCCGCGGCCGAGGCCGCGGCATCCACGACCCTCACTGACCTGACCTGAAGTCCGATGAAAGGAAAACCGATGGCGAAGCAGTCCATCTTCGGTCGCATCTCGACCCTCATGAAGGCGAACATCAATGCGCTCCTCGACTCCGCCGAGGACCCGCAGAAGATGCTCGACCAGCTGGTGCGCGATTTCACCAACTCCATCGCCGACGCCGAGTCGGCAGTGGCCGAGACGATCGGCAACCTGCGCCTGCTCGAGCGCGATCACCAGGAGGACGTCCAGGCGGCCGCCGAGTGGGGCAACAAGGCGCTCGCAGCGAGCCGCAAGGCCGACGAGCTGCGCGCGGCCGGCAACACCGCCGACGCCGACAAGTTCGACAACCTCGCGAAGATCGCGCTGCAGCGCCAGATCTCGGAAGAGAACGAGGCGAAAGCGATCGCGCCGACGATCGCGACCCAGAACGAGGTCGTCGACAAGCTCAAAGAGGGCCTGAACGGCATGAAGCAGAAGCTGGAGCAGCTGAAGTCCAAGCGCTCCGAGCTGCTCGCCCGCGCCAAGACCGCCGAGGCCCAGAACAAGGTGCACGACGCCGTCAAGTCGATCGACGTGCTCGACCCGACGAGCGAGCTCGGCCGCTTCGAAGACAAGGTCCGCCGCCAGGAGGCCCTTGCCGCGGGCAAGCAGGAGCTGGCCGCGTCGAGCCTCGACGCCCAGTTCAACGCCCTCGAGGACGTCGGCGAGCTCACCGAGGTCGAGGCGCGTCTTGCCGCGCTGAAGACCGGTGGCACCACGTCGCAGTCCGCGATCGGGCAGTAAGGCGCCGAACGCGGCAGGGCGCCGGGTCCGTCGGGACCCGGCGCCCTCCGCATGCCTCCGCCGTTCGCCGTGGGCGTGCGCGGATCGGATGCCGGCGGCCCGCCGGTACGCGAAGATGAGGGGATGACGCGATACCTCGTGGTCCCGCAGTGGCAGGGCAGCCCCTCGTCGCGGGCGATGCAGCTGATCGACGGCGCCCAGGCGATCGCCGGCGACCTGCCGCGATCGGCCACCACGGTGCTCGACGTGCCCATGGAAGCCGGGGAGTCGCTGGGCAGCGGCATCCATCGGCTCAGCGCCCTGCAGCGCGTCCACGGCCTCGTCGCCGAGGCGCTCGACGCCCACCACGCCGCTGCGCCCGATGAGGCCGTGCTCACGATCGGCGGCGACTGCGGCATCGCCCTCGCGCCGATCGCCCACGCCGCTCGCCGGTCACCGGGGCTCGCGGTGGTCTGGATCGACGCGCACCCCGATCTCAACTCGCCCGACTCGTCACCGTCGGGAGCATTCGCCGGCATGGTGCTCCGGGCGGTCCTCGGCGACGGGGCGCCCGACCTGTCGCTGGCTGCGGGCACCGTCGCCGCCGAGCGCGTGGTGGTCGGCGGCGCGCGGTCGTTCGACGATCCCGAGCTCGAGGTCGTGGCCGCGCGCGGCATCGCGACGCTCACTGTCGAGGCGCTGCGCGACGCCGAAGCCCTCGCCGACGCGGTCCTCGCGACCGGCGCGGACGCGGTCTACATCCACGTCGACATCGACGCACTGGATCCGGCCGAGATCGCCGGCAACGCGCACCCCGAGCCCTTCGGGGTCACGGTCGCCGAGCTCACGGCGGCCATATCGGCTCTGCGCTCGCGGGTGCCGCTGGTCGGGGCATCCCTCGCCGGCTACTCCCCCGCCTCGCCATCGGCCGCGAGCGACGACCTCGGCGCGATCCTGCGCGTGATCGGCTCGCTGGCGTGAGCCCGATCCCCGCACCGCCCGCCGGCTGGCGCGCCGCCGCGGAGCGCGCCGTCGTCCGGGGGCGGCGGATCGACCGGCTGATCCCGTCGTTCCTGCTCGACTCGCCGATCAGCCGCGTCGGCTACTGGTACGGCTGCACCGTCGGGTGGGTGTGGGGCTCGCTGTGGAGCGTCGGCCGCGTCGAGCGGCACGAAGGACTGTGGGTGTTCCGCGGGATGCCCCGCTGGACGTTCCCGCGCGGCGGTTCGTGCGTGGGCGGATGCTTCCTCACCGGGGACGGCACGCTGACCCCCGCGCTGCTGCGGCACGAGGCCGTGCACAAGCGTCAGTGGCAGCGGTACGGGTTTCTGATGCCGGTGATGTACCTGTTCGCCGGGCGGGATCCGCTGCGCAACCGGTTCGAGATCGAGGCCGGGCTCGAAGACGGCAACTACGTGCCGCGCGGCGCGGCCTGATCAGGCGGCGGAAGCGACCGCGCCGGAGACGACCGCCGCACGGCCGACCCGGTACACCTGCCGGCCGAGCACGATCACGACCGCGAGCGGGAACACGATCCAGAACAGGTTCGGCAGCACCGCGACCATGAGGAACCCCACGAGATCGCCGCGCTCCAGGGACTGCCGGGTCATCTCCAGGCCGCTCGACGCTTCGACGAGGAAGTAGATGACGGTCTTCCAGAACGTCGCGACCGTGACGATCAGGGCGACGACCACACCGGACCACTTCTTGGCGTGGAACAGCGCCCACACGATGAACACCACCTCGATGAGGTTCGCCCAGCTCTGCGCGCTGCCGAAGGCGTCGAACTGGCCGTACCGATGGTCGAACGTGCCGTAGAAGACGTGGCCCGGCCAGAAGCCTGCGAGGGGTCCGCCGGCGTGCGACAGCGGGCCGAGCAGGACGTAGCAGGCGTCGTACGTCTGGATGACCGCCGAGATCGTGAGCCACACGACCACCCACACGGGCAGGCGCAGGTCGCGCGGATCGACGGCGGACGAGGCGGAGGGCACGGCGGTCTGCGTCATGCGCACGACTGTACCGACGCGCGGCGACCGGGCGCGAGCGCCGGCGTACCAGGCTTCAGCGCGCGGTCGTCAGGCCGTACTGCTCGGGGGCGTGGATCGACTCGACGCGGATGCCGAGGTCCACGAGGTGGTCCACGATGTCGGCGGTGCCGAGGTAGCCGCCCAGCAGGTGGATGCGGGTCTGGTCGTCGGCTGCGCACAGCATCTCGTCGGCCCACGCCGTGACCGCACGCGAGAGCGCCTCGCCGGCGCCGCAGCCGCGGCCGGTGCCCGGAGCGCCCGTGCGCTGCGAGCGGTCGAGCCACGTCACGACCATGCGGCTCGGGGCGACGATGTCGGCCAGCCACGAGGCGTCCGGCACTTCGATGAAGACCCGGCCCGTCGAGCAGATCGGCAGCGTCGCCAGCACGGCTTCGAGCTCGGCCAGCGACGACTCGTCGGCCGTGATCAGGTGCTGCACGCGCGTATGGCGCGACGCACGGCACGCGGAGGCGTTGTGCACGGCAGGCTGCGACGAAGTGGTGTGGGACATGACTCGTTAACGATACCCCATACCAAGGGTTGCCTTACCTCACTCCGCAGTCCCCCGCAGCAGCACCCGCCGCAGCTCGACCAGTTCGTCATCGGAGAGACCGTTCGCGCGGAGGTAGTCCGCGACCGAACCGTACCGGTCCGCCACGTCGACGAGGAGCGCCCGCATCACCGGCGCCGGCGACCGCGTCGCCAGATCCTCGAGGTGGACGGCCTCGGGATGCATCGCCCGCAGCATCTCGACGACGCGGCGATTGCGGTAATCCGGCAGCAGTCCCTCGGTACGGGCGTAGTCGGCGACCACCGCGTCGGGGTCGACACCGGCCGCGGCGAGGGTGAGTGCGACCGTGACGCCGGTGCGATCCTTGCCGACCGTGCAGTGGACGAGCACCGGCTGATCGGCCAGGATGCCGCGCACGACGTCGACCACCCGCGCGGACGAGTCGTCCACGAGCCGGCGGTACATCTCGTCCAGGCTGAGGTCGTCGCGGAAGAACGACTCCACCGAGCCGAGGAACAGCGGCACCCGCTGCGTCACGACGTCGACGCCGTCGAGGCGGCTGGGTTCGCGCACGACCTCGGCGTCGTCGCGCAGGTCGATGACGCGCCGCAGGCCGAGCCCGGCCAGGGCGCGCGTACCCGACGGGTCGAGCCGCGCCAGGTTGCCCGACCGGAACAGCACCCCGTGGCGCGTGATCGACGAGCCCGCGCGCAGCCCGCCGACATCGCGCAGGTTGACCGCTCCCGGGACGACGGGGTCGGGTGCTGCCTGCGCGTCGGACGGGTCCGGCGCGGCGGGCGTCACCAGGCCTTGCCTCGCGCGGCGTCCTTGTCTTCGCCGGCGAGGTCGTCGCGGGGCGGGACGCCGTAGCGCCCGGCGATCGCGATGCGGTTGAACGCATTGATCGACACCAGGATCCAGCTCAGCGCGACGTACTCCTTCTCGCTGAGCACGCTGCCGACGCGGTCGTACACGTCGTCGGACACGCCCTCCTCGTGGATGAACACGTACGCCTCGGCGAGTTCGAGCGCGGCCCGCTCGCGATCGGTGAACACCCCGGACTCGCGCCACACGGCCAGCTGGGCGATGGCGTCGGCAGTGATGCCCGCGGCGACGGCGCGCTCCACGTGCACGCGCACGCAGTACGCGCAGCCGTTCAGCTGCGACGCGTGGATCTGCACGAGCTCCTTCAGGCGGTCGTCGATGCCGTTCTCGGCGGCGATGTCGCCGACGGTCTTCGAGAAGGCGGAGAGGGCCTGGTAGGCGGGTCGCGCCGCCCGCGAGAGATGCACGCGGTGTTCTGCCGTCATGACGCCAGACTACCCACGGGCGACGCC
>NZ_JBQCIP010000246.1:0-31358 GCF_051953575.1 Microbacterium sp. | reverse complement strand
CGAGCCGACCGTCGTCACCGACGTGCAGCCGGGGTCGGAGATCCTCCGCGAAGAGATCTTCGGACCGGTGCTCGCCATCGTCCCGTTCGACACCGAGGACGAGGCCGTGCGCCTGGCCAACGACACCGAGTACGGCCTGGTGTCGTACGTCTTCACCGAGAACCTCGCCCGCGGCCAGCGCATGATCGAGCGCCTCGAGACCGGCATGATGGGCCTCAACGTGGGTGTCGTCTCGAACGCCGCCGCGCCGTTCGGCGGCTGGAAGATGTCGGGCCTCGGCCGCGAGGGCGGCGCCGAGGGCATCCACGAGTACCTCCAGACGAAGTACACGCTGACGCCCAACCCCTTCTGACGCCCGACACCCACGGCACCACTGACGACGAGGTCAATCCATGTCCATGTTCGAAACCACCACCACGACCAAGGTGGTCAGGCAGGTCGCATTCCTGCCGCTGGTCGCCATCATCTTCTTCAGCGTCTCCGGCGGCGCCTACTCTCTCGAGGCGCTAGTGAGCGCGTCGGGTCCCGGTCTCGCGCTGCTCCTGCTACTGCTGGTGCCGGTGATCTACGGCATCCCGATCGCGGCGATCACCACCGAGCTCGCCACGGCGATCCCCGCCGAGGGTGGCACCTACGAGTGGATGAAGCGGTCCCTCGGAGGCTTCTGGGCCTTCCAAGCGGGGCTTCTGCGGTGGATCAACAGCTGGGTCGACATGGCGATCTACCCCGTCCTCTTCGCCGGCTACTTCTCGACGCTCGTTCCGATCCTCGGCGAGGGAGAGGTCGTCTTCTTCTCGTTCGGCCCGTTCCAGTTGGATCTGCGCTGGCTCACGGGTGTGGTCCTGGTCATCATCCCGATGGCGCTGCTGAACATCCGGGGCGCGAAGAGCGTCGGCGACAGTGCGCTGCTTTTCACCGTCTTCGCGCTGCTGCCGCTGCTGATCGTCGCGGGTCTGGGCATCTGGCGGCTGATCATGGAGGGCGCGAACCCGTTCGTGCCCTTCATGCCGGCGGCAGAAGCGCCCGGCACCGCCATCGCTGTCGGCTTGTCGGTCGTGATGTGGTGCTACTGCGGCTTCGACCGCGTCGGACTGATCGCGGGCGAGATCAAGGATCCGGGAAAGACCATCCCCAAGGCAATGGTCGTTTCGATGATCGTGATCATCGCGACCTATGCGCTTCCGATCATCGGCGCTCTGGCGGTCCCAGGGTGGGACGAGTGGTACGCAGGCTCCTTCTCCGACGTCGCTGCAGTGCTCGGAGGGTCCTGGCTGGCCGGGTTCGTCACGATCGGCGCCCTGTTCTGCTCGATCGGGCTCTACTCATCGCTGCTCATGAGCAGCGCCCGCACACCCTTCGTGCTCTCCCGCGACCGGTGGCTCACGCCGGCGCTGGCACGCCAATCCCGCAAGACGGGGTCGCCCGTCGTCTCGATCATCGTGTGCTCGGCGATCTACGCACTCTTCGCGATGGGGGACTTCGTCGACCTGGTCGTGCTAGATGTGTTCCTCATCAACATCCTGCTGCTGATGAACCTGGTCGCCCTCATCGCACTCCGCATCAAGCAGCCGGATCTCCCCCGGCCCACCAAGCTGCCCTGGGGCTGGTGGGGGATCGCCGTGGTTGGCGTGCCGCTGGTCGCCAGCGTCTTCTTCCTCATGTATCTCCAGTGGCTCGACTACGGCGCGATCGCCTTTGTCATCCTCGCCGCCACGCTCGGAGTGAGTCTGATCGCGTACCTGCCCGCACGGTGGTACCAGCGTCGGCACCAGACATCCGCGCTCGAACCAGTCAACGCACTCGCTGCGTCATCACACCGCTGAAACCCAGTCCCGAAGGAAAACACCAATGGAGAACCACGACGTCATCGTGATCGGAGCTGGCCTGGCCGGGCTGAGCGCGGCACGAGACCTCGCCGCGGCGGGCACCGATGTGCTCGTCATCGAAGCCCGGGCTCGCGCCGGCGGCCGAGTTGAGCAGACCCGCACGCCCGAAGGGAGACTCATCCAGCTCGGCGGCGAGATCATCGGCAGCTTTCACACCGCCTACCGGCAGCTGGTGACCGAGCTCGGCCTGACGCTCTGCCCGACATTCGTCGCCAGCAGCGGCGAGACCACGTGGAGTCTCACTGATGGCTCCTTCCTCGGAGACGATCTGCCGTGGATGAACAGCGCCGACCGCCGCATCTACGACGCCATCGAGAAGCAGTTCTCCGCCCTCGCGGCGACCGTGGACCCCGACGACCCCTGGTCGCACCCTGACGCCGCGCGCCTGGACGCGCTCTCTGTCGGCGCGTGGATTCGAGATCAGGGCGGGACACCGGCGGTCGTGCGCGTTCTCGACCTGTCGGCGAAAGCCCTCGCCGACGACTCGATCGAGCGGTCCTCTCTCCTGGCATACCTCCGCAAAGAGTCGGCTGCCGGCGCGGACGGCTTCTACAACTACGAAGCCTGGGAGAACGAACGCGTGCTCGAGGGCTCGGCCACCGTCGCCCTGCGGATGGCTGAACAGCTCGGCGACCGCATCCGCTACAGCAGTCCGGTGGCCGAGATTCGCATCCGCGGCGGGCACAACACGGTGCACCTCACCACAGGCGAGGTCATCGGCGCAACGGCCATCGTGTCGGCACTGCCGGTGGGCCCGCTGCGCGACGTCCGGATCGTCGGCGTCAGCGACCAGCGCCTGGCGTCGCTGCACAGTCAGCGGAACTCGCTCACCGTCAAGGTCGCGGCGGCGTACGAGGAGTCGTTCTGGGAGAACGACGGGCGCAACGGCACCAGCTACATGGAGCGGACGATCATCGGAGGCACCTGGGCCCAGAGCGACGGTGTTCTTTCGGGACTCATTCCACCGTCAAGCCTCGGCGAATACTTGGCCACACCTGTGCATCGTCGGGAGGCCGAACTCACCGAGGAACTCGTCACCGTCCTCGGCCCACAGGCCGCGCAGCACTCTCGCTTCTTTCTGCGCAACTGGGCGACCGACCCCTGGACCCAGGGCTACGCCACCGGTTGGCGTCCCGGAGACGTGATGGCAGTCGGACCGCTCCACGGCACCCACGAACCGCCCTTCTATGTGTGCGGATCGGATCAGTGGGTCTGCGGGTACATGGAGGGCGCCGTGCGCACCGGCCGAAACACAGCCGCGACGATCCTGCAGTCGGCCTGAGACATCGAGGAGACACCGATGAGCAAGATCCGTACCGTACCCACCGCAGCAAACGCACGTTCGAGAATGACGCCCAGCTCCTATGTGGTGGCAGACGCCCTCCGTGGTGGCGACCCGCAGGAGAAAGAACTGTCGCACCTGACCAGCGCCGACGAGCGCTACACCGTAGGTGTCTGGTCGGCGGAGCCGTACGCCGAGTACGTCACGTCACATGAGGGCTACGAGTACACGTTCGTCCTTGAGGGGCGTGTGACCCTCACCGATGCAGATGGCGACGTGCACACCTTCGGCGCCGGCGACGCGTTCACGATCGAGCCGGGCTGGTCGGGGGAGTACCGCGTCAATGAGCGCCTCACGAAGCACTTCGCGTACTACACGGCCGAGGGAGCGTGACGTGAGCGCCACCCCGTATCGCGTCGTGAACCCCGCAACCGGTGACACCGTCGAAGAGTTCCCGGCCATCGGCGACGGTGACCTCGCGGCCGCCATCCAGCGCGCCCACGCAGCCCTCAACCGCGACCGAGAAGCACCTGTCGCGGAACGGGTCGTCCCCTTGCGCCGTGCGGCATCGCTGCTGCGGGAGCGCGCCATCGACCTTGCCATCATCGCTGCAACTGAGATGGGCAAGCCGCTCCGGCAGGGGCGCGGCGAGGTCGAGTTCTGCGCCGACATCTTCGAGTACTACGCAGAACACGCCGAAAGCCTCACGGCACCTCAGCAGATCCCCGCGGATAGCGGCCAGGCGATCATCGAGCGACGACCCTTGGGCGTGCTCCTGGGAATCATGCCGTGGAACTACCCCTACTACCAGGCGGCCCGGTTCGTCGCCCCCAACCTCGCGGTTGGCAACACCATTCTGCTCAAACCTGCCGAGTCCTGCCCCAGATCGGCACGCGCGTTTCAGCAACTGCTGTCCGACGCAGGAGTCGCCGAAGGCGCCTATCAGACGGTTCTCGCGACGCATGAGCAGGTGCAGACCCTGATCCGCGATTCTCGCGTGCAAGGAGTCTCCCTGACCGGATCCGAGCGGGCCGGAGCGGCAGTCGCGGCAGCAGCGGGCGCAAACCTCAAGAAAGTCGTCCTGGAACTGGGAGGATCCGACGCGTACGTCATCCTCGACACCCTATCTGTCGCGGATGCTGCGGCGGTGGCGTGGGGGATGCGGATGGAGAACCTCGGGCAGGCGTGCAATTCGAACAAACGCATCATCGTCGCCGCCGCGCACTACACCGAGTTCGTCGACGAAGTGACGACGTTGGCCCAAGGGCTCGAACCGGGAGACCCCTTGGATCTTCAGGAAGGCCAGTTCCCTCCGATGTCGTCACGGGCGGCAGCGGAGCAGCTGCAGGCTCAGCTCGAGGATGCAGTCGCTCAAGGAGCAACTCTGCATGCGGGCGGGAGGCTGCACGACGGGCCTGGTGCCTATTTCTCTCCGGCGGTGCTTACTGGCGTGACAGCCGCAATGCGCGCCTATCGAGAGGAACTGTTCGGTCCGGTAGCGGTCATCTACCGCGCCGAATCGGACGACGATGCACTGCGCATCGCGAACGACACCGAGTTCGGGTTGGGGGCCGCCGTCTTCAGTGCCGACACGAAGCGCGCTGTCGCGTTCGGCACACGGCTGGACACCGGAATGGTCGCCATCAACGCAGCCGCCGCGGAGGGCGCGGAGCTTCCCTTCGGGGGAGTGAAACGATCCGGCTACGGCCGTGAGCTCGGGCCCCTGGGTGCTGACGAATTCGTCAACAAGCGCCTCGTCTTCATCGCATAGCCGATCTCCAACGGAGGAATCGTCATGGCCGTCACCCCTGCAACACCCGTCGCCGCAACACCCACCGAAACGGTCCGCGCCGCCCATCCACTCACCCGTCAGATCCCGCTTTGGTCGCTTGTAGGTCTCATCTTCTTCAGCGTCTCTGGCGGAGCGTACGGTCTCGAGGAGCTCGTGCCCGCCGCGGGTCCTGGGCTGGCGCTGCTCCTCATTCTTGTCACACCGATCATTTACGGCATCCCGATTGCTGCGATCACCGCAGAGCTCTCGACCGCTCTACCGAACGAAGGGGGAACGTACGAATGGGCGCGTCGCGGACTCAACTCTTTCTGGGCGTTTCAAGCAGGAGCGCTGCGCTGGGTAAACAGCTGGGTCGACATGGCGCTCTACCCGGTGATGTTCTCGAGTTATCTTGCGCTCCTCCTCCCGGCATCGTTCGCCGACCAAGTCTTGTTCAGCGCCGGTCCTCTCGATGTCACGATGGGCTGGCTGGCCGGTGTGGTGTTCGTCATCATTCCCTTCGGGATCGTGAACCTGTTCAGTGCGAGATTCGTCGGGGCCAGCTCTGCCTGGATCGCCGTCATAGTCTTGATCCCGCTGGCCGTGATGTCCGTCGTCGGGATCAGCACACTTTTCACTGAGGGCATCAATCCGTTGGTCCCCTTCGCCCCCACTGGTGCGTCCGCGTTCGCGTCGTTCGGGGTGGGGCTTTCGATCATCATGTGGAGCTACTGCGGGTTCGACAGCGTCGGTGTCATCGCGGGCGAGGTGAAGAACCCGGGACGAGTCATCCCGAAAGCGACGATCATCGCGATGATCGTGATCGTGCTGTCGTATCTTCTTCCGACTGTCGCTGCTTTGGCTACGGGCGGCTGGGAGGATTGGACCACAGGATCGTTCGGAGCTGTTGCCGCTCAACTTGGCGGACCCGCGCTCGGGATCGCGGTCACGGTCGGGGGCATGATCGCGGCGATGGGACTCTACTCGTCCCTCTTGCTCAGTAGCTCGCGGGTGGTGTTCGTTCTTTCGCGAGACCGGTGGGTCACCGGCGCACTGGCGCGCCAGACGAAGAAGTCGGGCACGCCCTGGGTGTCGGTCCTCGTTTCCTCCCTGCTGTACGCACTGTTCAGCTTGGGTTCGTTTGCAGACCTCGTGGTCGTGGACGTCTTCCTCATCAACGCGTTGCTCATCCTCAGCCTCGCGGCGCTCATCGCCCTGCGCATTCGCGAACCCCAGCTGCCGCGCCCGGCAAGGATCCCCGGTGGCTGGTGGGGAATCGGCTTGGTGGGAACGCCGATGATCGCGGTGATCCTGTTCACGATGATCACTCAATTCACCGACAACGGCGGCTTCTTCGCCCTGAGCCTGTTCATCGCGATCGTGGCGACCACCGTCCTGGCGTACTTCCCTGCGCGTGCGTATCGGCGGCGTCACCTGAACCAAGAGCAGCTGGCATCCTCCTCTTCGGGCCAGGCTGACGCGGGTTGACGTGCCACGCGACCCCGCTCAGCGGAACTTTCGTCGCACCGCCGACCCGCGAGCACATCCTTCGCGGCGAGGATGGTCAGCATTCATCGATGGCGCTCCTCCGCGGGAGCGTGCAAGTGGACCGCTTGCGAGGTCAGCGCGAACGGATGGCGAGAAATCGGATTGGCACTTCCCTGAGTGCCACCGGGCCGTGCGCGGCCTCGCCGTCGAGCAGCAGGGCGTCCCCGGGCTCCATCTCGTACTCGTAGCCGCCGTGGCCGTAGGTCATGCGCCCTTCGAGCATGTACAGGAACTCGGTTCCCGGGTGCTGGAACAGCGGGAAGACGTTCGACGCGTCGGTCAGCGTGACCAGCGTCGGCTCAAGGGCGTTCGGCGTGTCCTTGAGCACGCCGAGCATCCGGTACAGATGCCCGTGCTGGGTGCCGCTGCGCACGCTCACGCTGCCGGCGCCCGCCTTGGTGAACGAGGCCTCCCGGTCGCCGGCGGATCCCCGGAATAGCGCGGTGACAGGGATGCCGAAGCCGTCCGCCAGGCGCTGCAGCGTCGTCAGCGAGCACGAGGTCGTCGCGGACTCGATCTTGGAGATCATCGCCTTCGACAGGCCGGTCCGGGCGGCGAGATCGGCCGCGGAGATGCCCTGCTCGGTGCGGTAGCGCCGTACCTGCTGCGCGATGATCGGCTCGAGCACGCCTCCCGCGCCGTCTGCTCCGGAGATAGCGGCACTCACCTGGCCATCATATGTTCCGTGCTGCGGCGGGTCTGCGGCGGCGCGGCGAGGCCCTGCAGCACGTCGGCGAGGGCAACGGCGCCGAGTTCGGCATCCGCGTCCTCCACCAGCTCCTCCGGGGAGTGGGAGATGCCCGTCGGGTTGCGCACGAACAGCATCGCGGTGGGAACAGCCGTCGCGAGCACCCCCGCGTCGTGACCTGCGCCGGTGCCCAGCTCAGGCGCGTCGGCGAGGGTGCCCCGCAGCGTTTCACGCAGACCCAGGTCGAAGTCGACCGTGGGGCTCAGGGACTCCTCGCGGACCTCGGATCGGCATCCCTCCGCCACCGCCGCGGCGAGCACACGGTCGCGGGTCTCAGCGATCAGCGCAGCGGTGACGAGGTCGTCAGGGTGGCGGATGTCGATCCAGAACCGCACCTGCGACGCGATGACGTTCGTTCCGCCGGGAACCGGCTCGAGCCGACCGATCGTCGCCCGCGCGTCGGGGGTGGCGCGGGCGAGGTCACGGATCTCGACGATCATGCGGGCGGCCGCGACCATGGGGTCACGCCGATCGTCCATGAGCGTGGTCCCCGCGTGGTTGCCCTGCCCGTCGACCGTCACGCGCCAGCGGCCGTGGCCGAGGATCGAGGACGCGATCGCGACCGGCTCGCCGAGGTCGATGAGGCCACGACCTTGCTCGACGTGCAGCTCGACGAAGGAAGAGATCCTCGACAGTCGCTCCGGATCCGGACCGAGGTGCGCAGGGTCCAGTCCGTCGCGGCGCGCGACGTCGGCGAAGGCGTCGCCGTCGCGGTCGGTGAGCGCCAGCGCCCGCTCGGGGGTGATCGCGCCCGTCATGAGGCGTGATCCCAGGCAGGCGACCCCGAATCTCGACCCCTCCTCCTCGGGGAAGACCGCGATCCCGATCGGATGCTCGGGCACGACGGCGCGGTTGCGGAGCAGATCGACGGCCGCCAGCGCGGACGCCACGCCCAGCGGCCCGTCGTATCCGCCTCCGCCGGGCACCGAGTCGAGGTGGCTTCCGGTGATCACGGCGCGCTGGGTGCTGCCGCCCGGGTTCCACCATGCCCACAGTGTGCCGTTGCGGTCGCGCTCTAGGTCGAGCCCCCGGGCCGTGGCGTGTCCGGTGAACCACTCCCGCAGCTCGCGGTCGGCGCCCGAATAGCCGGCCCGGCTGAACCCGCCCCGGGTCGGGTCCGCGCCCACCGCTGCGATCTCGCGCAGCATGCCCGCGACGCTCATGCGCCGATCCGGGCCGCGAGCGGGCGGAAGCGCGAGACGCCGGAGTCGGCGCGGGTGACCAGCGCCGCGGCGAGTTGGCCGATCAGGGGCGCGAACTTCGCACCGTGTCCCGAGCAGGGGGAGAGGATCGTCACCCCGTCGATGCGGTCGATGATGAACTCGTCGTCCGGTGCGTTGGTGAAGAGGCAGGTGGTCTCGGCGTACGGCTCCGGAACGAGCCCGGGGAGCGTCTCGGCGACGTACTCGACGAGCCGGTCGCGGCGGGCCGGATCCACGATGTGGTCGTGGTCGAGGGCAGACCCGATCACGCGGCCGCCGTTGTACTCCGCGACCTTCTGGCCCCGGAGGCCCGCATCGCGCCCGCCCGGCAGGCCGTACACCTGGATGTCGGCGCGCTTGTTGATGAAGGTCGGCCATGCGGCAGAGGGGTCCCGATAGGGGAAGTGCAGCGCCTGCTCCTGCCGGACCTGCAACGTCGGGAAGGCGTCGATCGCCTGCTGCGGGAGCCCGAGGCTGCCGAGCAGCGCCGGCAACCAGCCGCCCGCTGCGACGACGACCTGCGAAGCCAGGACCGTGTCACCCGCCTCCGATTCGATGAGGTAGTCGTCGCCGTGCGGGAGCACGCGGACGGCCGTCCAGTTATGCCGCAGCTCGGCGCCCGCGCCGACGGCGAGCCCGATCATTGTGTGTACGGCTTGCTCCGCGTCGATCACCCCGGCGTTCTCGTGCCACAGCACCGGGCCGTCGAAGGCGAACCCGGGCCAGCGGGCTGAGGCCTCGGCGGCGGTCAGCAGCTCGTGCGGAACGCGCGCGTCGGCGAGGACCGCCGCGAGCCCTGCGGGATCGCGGCTCGCGCCGTAGTCGATCGAGCCCGTCGGGGTGATGAGCCGCTCGCCGCGAAGGTCTTCCAGTTCGTCCCAGCCGCGGCGCGCATCGATCATCAGCGCGGTGTAGAACGGGTCCGGGTACGTGTACCGCAGGATTCGGGCCGAGCCGTGGGAGCTGCCGTCCTCGTTGGCGGGAGTGCTGCGCTCGAGGACGACGACGTCGTAGCCGCGACGGGCGAGCTGCCACGCCGTGGCGGCGCCTGCGAGACCGGCGCCGATGATCGCGATCGGGTGGTTGGGCATGGGGGCCTTTCAGAGGGTTCGCTCGCTGCTGCAGGGCGAGAGTTCGAAGCGCGCGATGAGCGCGGATTCGCACCGGATGAACCGCTCCCGGGGGCCCTGCAGCAGCGCGCTGCCGGGCGGGAGCGGCAGGTCGTCGACCGTAGCTGCTCCTGCCAGCAGCACGGTGACGGTCGCGGCCGGGTCGACGCGCACCGCGCCGCGTCGCAGCTCGATCCGGTACGCAGGAGCGGCGAGCCCGCGTTTGACCATTAGATTCACGACGGAGACGCCGCCGCGATCGGTGGTGGCGACGACGCGGGACTCGCCGCCGAAGCCGATGCCCTGCTCACGCGTCACGCGCCGCTCGATCCCGTCGACGGTCAGGTCGACCGTGCGCGCGCTCAGCGGGATGAGCAGGCGGTCCACCCCGGGGAACGCCGAGAACGGCATCCGTCCCCGCAGTTCCGCGATGCTCAGTCGCCACGCGAGCCGCTTCGCGAGCACCCGGGTGACGCCGAGGCCGTTCGCCCAGGACTCCGCAGTGGAGTCGGCGGGCGTGACCACGTCCACCTCGGCCGATCCCGCCAGATCAGCCGTTGCGCCCAGGTCGAGAGACATCACTCAGCCGCGCCCGGGGATCCACGACGTGCCGGCCAGCGGCACGCCCGCCATCGCGGCCGACTCGACCGTGAGAGCGACGAGATCCTCGGGCTCGAGGTTGCGCACGTGCGACTTGCCGCAGGCACGGGCGATCGTCTGCGCTTCGAGCGTGAGCACACGGAGGTAGTTCGCGAGGCGTCGTCCCGCGGCGACCGGCTCGAGACGCGCCGAGAGCTCCGGGTCCTGCGTCGAGATCCCCGCGGGGTCGCGGCCGTCCTGGAAGTCGTCGTAGAAGCCGGCCGCCGAGCCGAGCTTCGCGTACTCGTCGGCGTAGCGCGGGTCGTTGTCGCCGAGCGCGATGAGGGCGGCGGTGCCGATGGCCACAGCATCCGCTCCCAAGGCCAGTGCCTTCGCGACGTCAGCGCCGTGGCGGATGCCGCCCGACACGATGAGCTGAACGCCGGTGCGGTGCACGCCGAGCTCTTGTAGGGCCTGGACGGCGGGGCCGATGGCCGCCAGCGTCGGGATGCCCACGTGCTCGATGAACACCTGCTGCGTCGCCGCGGTGCCGCCCTGCATGCCGTCGAGCACGACCACGTCGGCACCCGCCTTCACCGCGAGCGCCGTGTCGTAGTACGGACGCGAGGCGCCGATCTTGACGTAGATCGGTTTGCGCCAATCGGTGATCTCGCGGATCTCGGCGATCTTGATCGTGAGGTCGTCGGGGCCGGTCCAGTCGGGGTGCCGGCTGGCCGAGCGCTGGTCGATGCCGACGGGAAGCGTCCTCATGCCGGCGACGCGCTCGGTGATCTTCTGGCCGAGGAGCATGCCGCCGCCGCCCGGCTTGGCTCCCTGTCCGAGCACGATCTCGATGGCGTCGGCCTTACGCAAGTCGTCGGGGTTCATGCCGTAACGCGAGGGCAGGTACTGGTAGACCAACTTCCGGGACTGGCCACGCTCTTCCGGCGTCATGCCTCCGTCTCCGGTGGTCGTCGAGGTGCCCGCCTCCGTGGCGCCGCGGCCGAGCGCCTCCTTCGCGTTGGCCGACAGCGCACCGAAGCTCATGCCGGCGATGGTCACCGGGATGTCCAGGTGGATGGGCTCCAGCGCGTTGCGGGCGCCGAGGGTGACGTCGGTGGCGCACTTCTCGCGGTAGCCCTCTAGGGGGTAGCGCGACATGCTCGCGCCGAGGAAGAGGAGATCGTCGAAGTGGGGCAGCGAGCGCTTCGCTCCCCAGCCGCGGATGTCGTAGATGCCGGTGGACGCGGCGCGCTGGATGTCGGCGATCGTGGCGCGGTCGAAGGTCGCGGATTCGCGCAGGCCGAGGGTGGCGAGATCTGTAGTCATGGTGATGCTCCCTGGGTGATGCGATGTGCGGTGATGCAGTGGTGTCGGTGCCGGTCAGTACGCGCCGGCGTTGTCGACCTTGAAGTGGTACAGACTGCGCGCCGAGCCGTAGCGCCGGAAGTCCTCGGGCCGCTCCGGTCGCCCGGCGCCCGCGAGCAGCTCGGCGAGCTCCGTGAGGTGCTCGGGACGCATCTCTTTCTCGACGCAGTCGGCGCCCAGGGACGCGACCGCGCCGCGCACGTAGATGCGCGCCTCGTAGATCGAGTCGCCGAGCGCCTCGCCGGCGTCGCCACAGACGACGAGCCGGCCCGCCTGCGCCATGAAAGCCGACGCGTGCCCGATGCTGCCCCCCACCACGATGTCGACGCCCTTCATCGAGATGCCGCAGCGGGCGCCCGTGTTGCCGTCGACGATGACGAGACCGCCGTGGCCCGTTGCGCCGACGGCCTGCGAGGCGTCGCCGGTCACGTGCACGACGCCCGACATGATGTTCTCGGCGAGGCCGACGCCCGCGCTGCCGTGCACGGTGGCGGTGCCCTTCTGATGCATGCCGGCGAAGTAGTAGCCGACGTTGCCCTCGACGCTCACGTCGATGCCGGCGGTGATGCCGACCGCGATGTTGTGGCTCCCCGCCGGCGACGTCACCGCGAAGGCAGCGCCGTCGGAGGCATCGTGCAGTAACTGGTTGAGTTCGCGCACGCTCGAGTGCGCGAGGTTCACTGCGGTGACGGGTGTGGCGGGGACGATGAGGGTCATCGGGATGCCCCTTCCAGGACGGGCGCGAGCGCCCCTGTGGTGATGGTCCAGGTGTAGACGACCCCGGGCGAGGGTTCGAAGATCCGTGCGCCGTCGATGCCCGGCAGTCCGGCGAGGGCGCGGTACTCCGACGCCATCGCGATCCAGTCGTCGGTCTCTGCGATGATCGCCGGCTTGCACGCGATCGGGTCGCGGACGACGGCCATGGAGTCGGCGGTGGTGACCACGAGCGTGTAGAACCCGTCGAACACGCCCTGCAGCGCTTCGAGCGCGGCCGTGAGGTCATCGCCGCGGCCCATACGCCACGCGATGAAGCGAGCTGCGACCTCCGAGTCGTTCTCGCTGTCGAACTCGACGCCCTCGGCGCGCAGCCACCGGCGGATCGAGGCATGGTTGCTGAACGAGCCGTTGTGCACCAGGCAGAGGTCCTCGGCGACGGTGAAGGGGTGGGCGCCGACCGCGGTCACGGCCGATTCGGTCGCCATGCGGGTGTGCGACAGCGCCTGCGTGCCGCTGATCTCGGTGAGGCCATAGATGTCTGCGAGCTCGATCGGGTGTCCGACGCCCTTCAGCACTGCGACGTTCGAGCCGCGGCCGATGATGCTTTCGCCGGGAAGAGCTGCGCGGACCGCCTGCTCAAGATCGGACGCAGGGGCCGCGGCATTCACGAGCACCGACTCGGCATAAGCGACCACCGTCGGCTCGGCTCCGTCAGGCAGGCTCGCAAGGAGCTGGGCCGCGAGGGCGGCAGGGTCAGCATCGGTGATCACGCTGACCGCCGACGAGCCCTCGGGAGTCAGCCGGTCGGAGCCGTACAGGGCGAGGCCCGCGGAGTCCGGGCCGCGTTCGACGATCTCGCACAGCATGCCGTGCATGAGTCCGCCGAGCTCACCGCGCAGCGCGGGGTTGCGAATCTGCAGTGCAGCGATTCCGCACATGGTTTTCCTTTCGTTCGAAGACGGGATGCCGCGCCGCTCAGTACGCGGTCAGGTACCGGTCGAGTTCCCACTCGGTGACGGTGTTGTGCCAGCCGAGGAACTCGTCCTCCTTGGCGTCGGCGAAGTACTCGCCGACCTGGTGGGCGCCGTCGCCGAGCGCGTCGCGCAGCACGGTGTCGTCGCGGAATGACTGCACGGCGTGCAGGAGGGTGCGGGGGAGGACCGCCGAGGTCTCGCGGAACTCGCCGGGTCCGCACGGGGCGCCGGGGTCGGCCGCCCGCTCGATGCCGTCGAGGCCGGCATGAAGGACCGCGGCGAGCGCGAGGTACGGATTGGCCGAGCCGTCGGCAGCGCGCAGCTCGATCCGGTTCGCGTCGGGGACGCGGATGAAGTGGGTGCGGTCGTTGCCCCCGTACGTCGCGTGCTTGGGCGACCAGGTGGCTCCCGAGGCGCTCGTCGTCGCGCCGCGGCGCTTGTAGGAGTTCACGCTCGGAGCAAGGAACAGTTGCAGTCCGGGCGCGTGGTCGAGCATTCCCGCGACGAACGAGTACGCCACTTCCGAGAGGCCGAGACCGCGCTCATCGACCCCGGATGGGAACACCGGCTCTTCGTCGTCCCACAGCGACAGGTGGAAGTGCAGTCCGTTTCCGGCCCGGTCGCTGAAGGGCTTCGGCATGAATGTGGCGGTCATGCCGCGCTGCTCGGCGAGCATGCCGATGAGGTAGCGCAGCGTGATCACCCGGTCGGCCGTGACGAGGGCCTCGTCGTACGCGAAGTTCTGCTCGAACTGGCCGGGCGCGTCCTCGTGGTCGTTGGCGTAGTTGCCCCAGCCGAGCGCGTTCATCGCGTCGCTGACCGCGGCGAGGTGGTCGTACATGCGCGTGACGCCGCGGGCGTCGTAGCAGGAGCGCAGGCCCTCGTCCTTGGTGTCGGCAGCCGTCAACGTGCCGTCGTCGGCGCGGTCCACGAGGAAGTACTCGACCTCGGCGCCGACCTTGGCCGATAGGCCGCGTTCGGCGAGACGGGCGAGGGCGCGCTTCAGGATGACCCGGGGCGCGTATGGCCAGGGCGCTCCGCCGACGTAGGGATCGCAGTGCACGATCGCGAGGCCCTCGCGGACGAAGGGAATGGGGGCGAACGAGTCGAGGTCGGGCACCGCGATCAGATCGGCGTCGTGCGGGCGCTGGCCGATGAGGCCCGCGGCAAAGCCCGCGAAACCGAGCTCGCCGGCTTGGAGCTCGTCTGCCGCCGAGACGGGCACGAGCTTGGCGCACGGCTTTCCGTTCAGGTCGACGAACACCGCGAGGATGAAGCGGACGTCGTCCGCCAGCGCGCGATCCCGCAGCGACTGCCGTGCGGTGGGGAGCGTGACGACGTCACCCCCGGTGAAGGCGGGAAGAGTCATGGTGGTTCTCCTCTGGTCGGGTTGACTGTTGGTGAAACAAGTTGACTCACAGTAACAAGCAACGAGAACCATCGCGGTGTCGCCCAGGTTTCGGGTGTGTAAAACGGGTCGGAGGGGACGTCACGCAAGGTTCACGCGGCAGAAATCGCCGACGAGTTGCATGTCAAGAAAATGGGTTGCACGGTAGTGGTCTGTCTGCAGGCGCAGACCACCGGCGACCGCAACCCGGCGGTCCCGTCCGCGGCAGCCTGCAGAGAGGCTTGCGTCATGGATCAGGGAAACACCACATTCATCCTGCTGTCGGCAGCGCTCGTGTTGCTGATGGCGCCCGGTCTGGCCTTCTTCTACGGAGGCCTGGTCAAGGCGAAGAGTGTCATCAGCATGATGATGATGACGTTCGGCGCCGCTGGGCTCATCGGCGTGCTGTGGGTCGTCTACGGCTACGCGATCGCCTTCCCCGGCTCCGACGGGCTCGTCGCTCCGTGGGCGATCGACTGGTCTGCGATCGGGCTCGAGAGCCTCATCGCGGTGCCTGAAGGTGCGGCCTACCCGCCGCTGGCCTTCGTCGCGTTCCAGGCCACCTTCGCGATCATCACGGTCGCTCTGATCTCGGGCGCGATCGCCGACCGCGCGAAATTCGGATCATGGATGCTGTTCGCCGGCGTGTGGGCGACGGTCGTCTACTTCCCGGTCGCGAGTTGGGTGTTCAACTTCGGGCTCGCCGACGACGGCAGCTTCGCCTACGGCGGCTGGATCACCTACGGACTCCAGGAGGTCTTCGGGGTCGGCGTCATCGACTTCGCCGGTGGCACGGCCGTCCACATCAACGCCGGCGCGGCCGCGCTCGCGCTCGCGCTCGTGCTCGGCAAGCGCGTGGGCTTCAAGAAGGGCGTGCACGTCCCCCACAACCCGCCGTTCGTGCTGCTGGGCGCAGGTCTGCTGTGGTTCGGCTGGTTCGGCTTCAACGGCGGCTCCGAACTCGCCGCCGACGGCACCGCCGCGCTCGTCTACGTCAACACCATCGCCGCGACCGCTGCGGCCCTGCTCGCGTGGCTGATCGTCGAGAAAATCAAGGACGGCAAGCCCACCTCGGTCGGTGCGGCGTCCGGTGCGGTCGCAGGTCTCGTCGCGATCACGCCAGCCTGTGCGGCGCTCAACCCGATCTGGGCGATCGTCCTCGGCATCGTCGCCGGCGCGGTGTGTGCCCTCGCCATCGAGCTCAAGTACACCTGGGGCTTCGACGACTCGCTCGACGTCGTCGGCATCCACCTCGTCGGCGGCCTCATCGGCACGCTGTACCTCGGCTTCTTCGCCAACACCACGGGCCTCATCTACAGCGGCAACCTGACGCAGCTCCTCGTCCAGACGATTGCCGCCTTCGCGGTGCTCGGCTATTCGTTGATCCTCACCATCGTGATCGGCTTGGCAGTACAAAGGACTCTAGGCTTCCGTGTCAAGAACGAAGACGAACTCGCCGGTGTGGACCTCGCGGAGCACGGTGAAGAAGGCTACGTCCTAGGGGAGAGTCTGCGCTGACGCCTCCGTGGACCCGGCGCGACGGTGTACTCGGCATAGCTGCAGTCGATGGCGCGACCGAGTCCGCCATCATGGTGGCGACCTTCTGTCCAGGCGTCAGGTCGACGCCCTCGCCTGCGGCGTCGACGACACCTATTGCCTCGGTGCTGAGGATGCGGGGGTTGGAGAAGTCGGGACTGGACTCGCCCTTCCTGCTGGTCACTTCGGACTCGTTGACCCGAATGTCCTGCTTCGGCCGTCAGGGCGTTCCCCTCACCACGCGGTGCCACTGCCAGCAGTGCCTGATCATCGGCGCTTGGGAATTCCCGCCTCAAGGACGCCACGCAGCCCACGCCCAGGCGGCCGGCGAATCGCCTCGAGCGGGAACGTGACCACGAGTATCTCGAGTGGCGAATCGAAGTGGAGTGCGTAGGGGTGCGTGGCGTCGCACGGTGCGAAGTCGCCCGAGGTCAAACCGGCATCGCAGACCGGCATGCAGGGCATCGATCTCGCGGACGACGTTGGCGATGCCATCGACCGTCATGTCCAGGCGACGGAGAACAGGCGCTTGTGTAACGGCGCTCCGGGGTCGGCGCCACTTCGGACGCATGGGGAAGGCGGCCATCCTCAAAAGGTGTCGCTTCCGTGGATCACATCCGTGGAGCGTGCTCCTCTACGCCGGCGATCTCCGAGCACCGAACGCAGCGGGAGGGAACGGTGATGGGCGTCAGTCGCCAGTCTGCCCATGTGATCTCGGCATCCTGCAGGGTCCGGTAATCCGCCTCGTACTGTAAACGTTCTCGTAAACGTTCTCGTAAACGATTACACCCCTTCAAAGACGCAGGAGCCGCGATGCCCGAAACGAAGAAGTCGACGCTGGCGCTCGTCGCCGAGCGCGCCGGAGTCTCGATCGCATCCGTGTCGCGGGTGCTGAATGGCCAGCCCGCATCTGTTCAGCTCGCCGAGCGCGTCCGCGCGGCCGCCGATGCGCTCGGCTACGTACCCGATGCCTCTGCCCGAACCCTGAAGACGGGGCGCACGGACCAGATCGCATTCGCCGTCGCCGACGTGGGTAACCCGGTCTACGTGAAGATGATGCACGAGGTCGAGCGCGTGGTCGCCAAGGCCGGCTACCGGCTGGTGCTGTCGTCGACGGGTGCGGATCCGCAGGAGCAGATCGGGCTGCTCGGAAGTCTGAATCGCGGGTTCGCGGACGGGCTGGTGTTGAGCCCCCTGCGCCTCTCCGCGGAGCTGGTGGATGCGCTTCGCGCGAGTCGACTGCCGATCGTCATCATCGGCACCCTGCCCGAAGACGTCGAGCTCGACAACGTGCGGGTGGACTCGATGGCCGGCATCATGCTTGCCGTCGACCACCTCGTTCAGCAGGGGCGGAAGCGGATCGGGTTCGTCAACGGCCCCGTTGACACGAATCCCGGTACGGCACGGCTGAGCGGCTATCTCACGTCGATGGCGGAATTCGGGTTGGCAGCCACGGCCGACCTGCAGGTCGCCGCATCAGACTTCACGTACAAGGCGGGACGCAAGGCCGCAGCGCGGCTGCTCGGGCAATCGTCACCCGACGCCATAGTGTGCTCCAACGATCTCCTGGCCGTCGCAACGCTCAAGGAGCTCACTGAACGTGGTCTGCGGGTACCCGATGACGTAGCCCTGGTCGGGATGGACAACACAGATGTCGCCGAGCTCGCGAATCCGTCGATCACAAGCGTCGATCTGGGCGCCGCGCGGCGCGGTAAGGCGGCCGCGAAGCTGATGCTGCGCCGCCTCGCTGACCCTGCGGCTGGAGTCAAACGGGTGGTCATCGAGCCGACGCTGTCGGTCCGCGAGTCGTCGGTGCGGGCGGGCGTTGGCGCCGGCCAGCACATCTCTCCGGGCTATGAGGAGGTGAGGGCATGAGCGCCGCCGCTCCCGTGATCGCCCCGCCCTCAAGCGGCGTTGAGAGGGAGCCCGTTCGCAAGCGTCGGCATCGTGGAGGTCCGGCGGCAGGCGGTCGTCGGGAGGCCTGGCTGCTCGTCCTGCCGGCCCTGATACCCGTCGTCATCTTCAGCGTCTATCCGCTGGTTCAGGGGATCCTGCTCGGGTTCACGGATGCCCGCGCCGGACTCGACATCCCGGTCAACTTCAACGGCATAGACAACTACACCAAACTGGCGGGCAACGGCCTCTTCTGGAACTCCTTCGGCATCGGTTTGCTATGGGCGTTCAGTGTCACCATCCTCCAGTTCCTCGCGTCGCTCGGCCTCGCGTTGCTGCTGAATCTGAACCTGCGCTTCCGGTGGCTGGCACGCACGCTGGCGCTCGTGCCCTGGGCGATGCCGCCCGTGATCATCGCAATCATGTGGCGCCTCATGCTCAACCCCAGTTTCGGCCCCGTCAACGAAGCCCTGCGCGCGCTCGGGCTTCCCGGCGACATCAACTGGCTAGGGGACGCATCGATCGCGTTACCCGCAGTGATCGTCGTGGGTGTATGGGCCGGGATGCCGCAGACCACGATCACCCTGCTCGCCGGACTGCAGACCGTTCCCGCCGAGCTCCATGAGGCCGCGGCGATCGACGGCGCTGGCACGTGGCGACGGGAGTCGGTCTTGACCCTGCCGTCGCACGGCAGTTCCCCTGGAACAGGCGCAGTGGCGCCACGAGCCTGCTCGAGAACATCGACGGCATGCCTGAAGACGATGACCTGAACTTCCCCCTGATCGCCCTCGGGCTCCTCGAGGAGCATGGCCGCGCCTTCACCGTCGACGATGTCGCGCAATCGTGGCTGAACAACCTGCTCGGCGGACGCGTGTTCACCGCCGAGCGCATCGTTTACCGCAATCTCCTCGACGGGCACGAGCCCGAAGTCGCCGGCTCTGTGATCAACCCCTTCCGTGACTGGATCGGAGCGCAGATCCGAACTGACGTGTATGGCTGGGCAAACCCGGGGCAGCCGACCATGGCTGCGCGCCTCGCCTGGGTCGACGGTCGGCTCAGTCACCATCGGAGTGGTCTGTACGGCGCCATGTTCGCCGCCGCCGCCTGTGCGTCGGCGATAGTCGCGTCGACAATCGGTGAGGTCATCGATGCGGGACTGTCCGTGATTCCCGCTGGCAGCCGGTATGCGGCTGCCGTGCGACGCGGCGTTGAGATCGGTGCCAGTGATCTCGACGACGAAGCAGCGGTCGACGCGCTGCACGTCGAGTACGGCCACCTGCATTGGGTCCACGTACTGAACAACACCGCCCTTCTCGCATTCGCGCTCACACGTGGCGCGGGTGACTTCGGACGCACGATCACTCTGGCCGTGAGCGGGGGCTGGGATACCGACTCGGTCGGTGCTACGGCCGGTTCGATCGCGGGCGCGCTCACTGGGGCTGCCGCACTGCCGGATCGCTGGACGCAACCTATGCACAACTCGCTTTCCACAAGCATTCCCGGATTCGACGGGGTTCGCTTCACCGAGCTCGCCTCACGGACATTGGCGGTATCCGGGTGAGTGTCGCCGTCGTGGGCAGCGCGAACCTCGATCTCGTCTATTGCGTCGCTCGTATCCCCTCCCCAGGCGAGACGGTCCTCTCCCGCGGCGCCCACTCGGCGGCCGGCGGCAAGGGGAACAACCAGGCCGTCTCGGCGGCCCGAGCCGGGGCAGCCGTGCGTTTCATCGTCGCGCTGGGCTCGGACGCCGGGGGCGATCGGATCTCCGCCGAGGCGCGAGGATCGGGGGTCACTGTCCTGGACCGCCGTGTAGAGGCACCCACAGGCACGGCCCTGATCACCGTGGACGACGGCGGCGAGAATACGATCGTGGTGGAGTCGGGAGCCAACGCCCGTCTGGTCGATCTCTCGGGGGACGAACGGGCCGCGATCGCCGAGGCGGACGTCCTGATGCTGCAGCTCGAGACGCCCCTGGAGACCGTGGCCGAGGCGGCGCGGACCGCGCGGCAGAATGACACCGTAGTGCTGCTGAACGCCGCCCCGATCCGCGGCCTGCCGGCAGACCTCCTCGAGGATGTCGACATCCTCGTGCTCAACGAGCACGAGGCCCGCACTCTCGTCGGTCGCTCGGGCTCCGAACACGACCTCGCGCGAGCACTGGCCACAGAGGGCCGGTCGGTTGTCGTCACTCTCGGCGGCCGCGGAGCGCTGGTCGCCGAGCCCGATGCCGAGCCGGTCGCCGTGCCCGCCCATAGCGTCCCGGTTGTGGACACCACGGGCGCCGGCGACACCTTCTGCGGTGCGCTCGCTGCCCACCTCGATCGGCATCGGCACGAGGGACTTGTCGCCGCAGCACGATTCGCCTCCGCTGCCGCCGCACTGTCGGTGCAGCGGCGGGGGGCTGTGCCATCCATCCCGACGCTCGAGGAGATCGATGCTTTCGTCGCAGACAGCTGACCCCGATGAGGCCAGCACAAATCAATTCGATCCGCTGGTGCCACGGCCGATCGACCTGCCGACGGTCCTTCCTGCTGGGGGCCTCATCGCGGACGACATCGGAGACATCGCGAAGGTCTTCGCCGCACCCGACAACCCGGCGGACTGGCCCGCGTGGCGTGAAGCTCTCCGCAGCTGGCGACACGCGGCGAGAGACAGACTCGACTACGGCGGCGAGCTGTACGACCGCCCGAGACGGCATGGGCCCGGACCGCGTACGCGGTCGCGCAGGTGTGGCTGTGGGACGAGCGCCTCTTCGACCGCGAAAGGGGCGCGTTCACGGTGGACGCGTTCCTCGAAGCGGTTGCCGACCAGGGGGGGGCTTGACGGCGTGGTCTTGTGGCACGCCTACCCCGTCATCGGCATCGACGACCGCAACCAGTTCGACTTCTATCGGGATGTCCCGGGACTCCAGGCCGTCATCGACCGCTTCCACGAGCGCGGCATCCGCGTCTTCGTCGATTACAACCCGTGGGACATCGGGACGCGCCGGCCCGATCGTCCGGATGCCGAGGAGTTGGCTGATCTTGTGACCCGATTCGGCATCGACGGCGTCTTCCTCGACACGATGAAGGAGGGGGATTCCACCCTCGTCGAGGCGCTGCTCGGAGCGACTCCGCCACAAGTGCTCGAAGGCGAATCGCGCGTGCCGAACCAGCGGATCCAGGACCACCAGCTCAGCTGGGCCCAATGGTTCGCAGACTCGCCCGCGCCGGGTGTCATGCGGGCCCACTGGTTCGAGCGGCGGCACATGATGCACGGCGTTCGTCGCTGGAACCGGGACCACAGCGACGAGCTGCAGGCGGCTTGGATGAACGGCACCGGCATCCTGGTTTGGGATGCCGTGTTCGGCGTGTGGGTGGGCTGGAACCGCCGGGACGATAGCACTCTTCGCAGGATGCTGCGCGCCCAACGTGCGTTGAGCGAGGTGTTCGTGTCCGGCGAATGGGCGCCGCTGGACGGCGCCTCGCCTGAAGCCATTGCTGCCGGGGTCTATGTGTCGCGCTGGACACTCGACGGCCTGACCGTGTGGACGGTGGTGAATCGGCGAACGGAGGACTGGGTCGGGGACCCGCTAGAGACTCCACCCGCGAAGGGAGCCGTGCGCCACGATGTGACCGCAGGAATACGGAATGTCTCGTCGGTGACCGTCCCGGCGCGGGGGCTTGTCGGCATCCTCGAGATTGCGGCAGGTGCGCCGGAGCCGGGCGGCCTGGACGCGCTGCTCCGCACGGGCGCCGCCGACACCATCTCAGCCGATGCGACCTTCCCAGCCCGTGAGGCTGTGCGCGTCGTGCCGGCGAGCGCGCCTGCTGGGTCGCCGCCGCCCGGGGCGGTCCTCGTCGAGGGCGGCGATGTGGACCTGGAGGTCACGTTCCGCCGTCGGGAGACGGGGCTCTACCAGGGAGCGCCCTACGTCGAGGAATGGAAGCCTCTGCCCCCGCGTCTTCATGACGACCGCCGTCAGCTGCTGACTGTCAGCGTGCGCGGAACGGTCGCGGTCGCGGCGCGAGAGGTATCGGTCGCGGAGTTCCGGGAGTTCCTCAACGCGGGCGGCTACCGGCCGCGGGTGGCGCACCGGTTCCTGGTCGGTGCCGCAGAGGATGACGATGCGCCGGTGACTGGCGTTTCGCTGGAAGACGCGCGGGCCTTCGCCTCCTGGGTGGGCGCTCGGCTCCCTGACGAGTTTGAGTGGCAGTTGGCCGCTTCGCGGCCGGGCTTCGAACGACGCTCGCCAGCAGTCTGGAACCTCACCGAGAGCGAGCACGTCGATGGGATTACGCGCTTCGTCATGCTGAAAGGTGGCGCCTCACACGTCTCCATCGGTTCCGACTGGTATGTGGATGGAGGGATCCGTGAGCCCGCATTCAGTCTCAAGTTCCTGCTGCCGGGCCTCGGCATCGATCGCTCCCCGAATATCGGCTTCCGGCTGGCCTGGGACGTGACCGAGCAGGCGACGCGATGAGCGGGCCGGCGCCGCTGTCGGGTGTGCGCGTGCTCGACGTGTCCACCCTGTTCGCCGGCCCGCTGGCCGCCACATTCCTCGGTGACTTCGGCGCGGAGGTGATCAAGGTGGAGCACCCGACCAAACCCGACGCTGCGCGCGGGCACGGGCCGGCCAAACAGGGCGTCAACCTCTGGTGGAAGACGCTGGGTCGGAACAAGCGCACCGTCACGATTGACCTCGGCCAGCCAGAGGGCGCCGAGCTGCTCCTCGAGCTCGCAATCGAGGCCGACGTGCTCATCGAGAACTTCCGCCCCGGCACGCTCGAGCGCTGGGGGGTGAGTCCCGAACGGCTGCTGGATGTGAACCCGCGATTGGTGATCGCCCGAGTAACGGCCTTCGGGCAATCAGGCCCCTACTCAGGCCGCCCGGGATTCGGCAGCCTCGCGGAGGCGATGAGCGGGTTCGCGGCGCTCACGGGTGAGCCTGATGGGCCGCCTACGCTCCCTCCCTTCGGGCTTGCTGACGGCATCGCTGCGCTCACGTGCGCCTACGCCATCGCTGTCGCGCTGCGCGCGGCCGAGCGCGACGGTCGCGGCCAGGTGGTCGATCTCGCCATCATCGAGCCGATTCTGATGCTTCTGGGCGGACAGATCACCGCCTACGACCAGCTTGGCATCGTGCAGCCGCGCACCGGCAACCGCTCGGTCAATAATGCGCCGCGCAACGTCTACCGCACGGCCCAAGGTGATTGGGTGGCAGTGTCGACCAGTTCACAGTCGATAGCGGAACGTGTCATGCGACTGGTCGGGCAGGAGGACGTCGTGCACGAACCGTGGTTCGCGAGTGGGCATTCGCGTGCAGAACACGCGGACGAGCTGGACGCCGCCGTCGCCGCCTGGATCGCCGAACGCTCCACCGCCGAGGTCCTCGCCGCGTTCGAGGAGGCGCAGGCGGCGATCGCCCCCGTCTACGACGTCCGCGGCATCGTCGATGACCCCCAATACCGCGCACTCGGAACCATTCAGACCGTCACCGACGAGGAGCTCGGCCCGGTACGGATGCAGAACGTGCTCTTCCGCCTCTCGCAAACCCCGGGGGCCATCCGCTGGGCAGGACGGCCCCACGGTGAGGACACTGCCGCGGTGCTGAGCGAGATCGGCGTCACGACGGAGCGAGTCTCCGCGCTGCGGAAGAAGGGCGTCGTATGAGCGCAGTCACGGCCCTCTACGTCCCGGGCGATCGGCCGGATCGCTTCGAGAAGGCCGTCGCCGCGGGCCCGGACATCTTGATCCTTGATCTCGAGGACGCCGTCGCGCCACAGAACCGCCGTGCGGCGCTCGCCTCGGTCGTCAATTGGCTCCGCGACTACGACGAGTCGGGCAGGCCCGCCATCCAGGTGCGCCTAAACAAGGGCGCCGATGCAGAGATCGAATCACTCTTGAGCACGGGAAGGCGCATCGGACTGCGCATCCCCAAGGTCGAGTCGGAGTCCGACCTGGATGCCGTGGCATCGATCGCCCGCGACCTGCCGCTCACCGCGCTCATCGAGTCCTCCCGCGGAGTCCAGCGCGCGGATTCCATCGCCGCGCACCCTTCGGTGGTGGCGCTTGGACTCGGCGAGTCCGATCTCGCGAGTGAGCTCGGCACGCGCGACACGCTCATGCTCGACCAGGTGCGCGTTCGGCTGCTGATCGCGGCCAGAGCGGCCGGGCTTGCGCCCCCCATGCTCTCGGCATACCCCGCCATCCTCGATCTCGAGGGTCTCCGCGGCGATACGGAGCGAGGCCGGCGCCTAGGCTGGCACGGCAGAGCGGCGATCCACCCCCGCCAGCTGTCCGTCATCCGGGAGGTCTTCCAGCCGCGGCCGGAAGACGCTGCCTGGGCGCGGGCCGTAATCGAGGCGATGGGAGCGGCCGGTGTGGCAACTCTTCCGAACGGGGAGATGGTCGATGCAGCTATGATGCGGCGCGCGCGCCACCTCCTGGAGGAATAACGCGCACCGGCCACGCGACCATGCAAAATTCGCGGGAGCGAGGCTTGCGTGGTCTCTGCGAGGACGACTCCGACATCGTATTCTTGCTCGTTCTTCGTGGGGCGGAAGACATTCCCTGGACGTCGGCGCCACAGCACGCTACAACGCACCACCGAGATGTGTGCAGCCATGTGCGCGAGGACGAGATAACGAGGGGTGAATCGCGGGAGTGCGGCGAGACAGGCATGCCGCTCAGATCTGATCGATAACGTCAGGAATCCCCGCAGAGGGCGAGGGCGAATGTGTTGAATGCTGGTGGAAATCTGCAAGAATCGACGTCATGGGCAGCGTCGAGTCTTACGACACGGCAGGTGGGCGCCGTTACCGTGTTCGGTACCGCAAGCCTGACCACCGTCAGGCGGCCAAGCGGGGCTTCCGCACGAAACGTGACGCAGAACGATTCCTGATCACTGTCGAGTCGCAGATGCTCACGGGGGACTTCATTGATCCGGCGTCTTCACGTGTCACCGTGGGCGAGCTCGGGCCGGATTGGCTCGATGTCAAGCGTATGAAGCTAAAACCGTCGAGCTACAAGCAACTCGATGACGCGTGGCGGGTCTACGTCGAGCCGAGATGGGGTGCAGTCGAGCTCGGAGCGATCTCCCACTCCGATGTCCAGAAATGGCTGACAGAGGTGAGTGCTGGAACAGCTCGCACTGCACGCCGATTCCACCCGCGGACCGCTTCGCAAGCCAGCCGGCCGAAGAGCGCGACCGTGGTCATCCGCGCGTACGGCGTCCTGGCGGCCGTTTTGGACGTCGCCGTGCGCGACCGCCGGATACCCCGAAACCCCGCACGTGGCGTCGACCTTCCCCGAAAAAACAAGAAGGGTCACCGCTACCTGACTCACGCTGAAGTCGACCGTCTCGCGCACGCCGCAGGCCAGGACCACTCAACCGTGGTGTACGTCGCCGCATACACCGGCCTGCGGTGGGGAGAACTCTCCGCCCTTCGGGTCCGCGACCTGAACCTGCCCAGACGACGCCTGGCCGTGAACGAGAACGCAGTTCGCGTCGGTAGCGATCTTCACGTGGGATCTCCGAAGACGCACGAGCTTCGCTCCGTCGGCTTTCCGGAATTCCTATCGGAGCCGTTAGCGGAAGCCGCGGTCGGCAAGGCTGCTCATGCACTCCTCTTCGGCGAAGGCGAGACTCATCTGCAACGTCCACGGTCTTCCGGAGCATCCCGATCATGGTTCATGCGTGCACTGGCCGACGCGGGGCTTCCACGCATGACCATCCACGACCTGCGCCACACCGCAGCCTCCCTCGCGATCGCGTCCGGAGCGAACGTGAAGGCTGTCCAGAGAATGCTCGGACACGCGTCGGCTGCCATGACCCTCGACGTTTATGCGGATCTCTTCGACGACGATCTCGATGCCGTCTCAGCAGCCATGAACCGTGCTCGCTCGGCGGCGCTCGTGTCCAGAATGTGTCCAGACGAAACCCGGGACAGTAGCTCGACCTCCCGCGATCCCGGTGTTTTCAAGGGGTGACACGCCAATCGAGGTGGACGCGACGGCGGGAGTCGAACCCGCAACGCACCCGGGTATGAACCGGTGCCCGGGACCGCCCGGATCGCCGCGATGACCCCACGCTAGCCCGGCCGAGGTCAGCCCGGGCTATGCGTGAACCAGCGTTTCGCTATGCGTCCTCGTGCGACGTGTCCGCCGCCCACGCCCGCAGCGCGTCGACGACGAACGCATGGTCCGCCGCCTGAGGCAGGCCCGAGACCCCGACGGTACCGACCACCCCGACGCCGGCGATCGTGATGGGGAACACGCCTCCGTGCGCCGCGTAGAGCACGGGATCCAGTCGGGCATCGGTGTCGAAGCTCTTGCCGGCGGCGCGGAACGACAGCCCCACGCCGTACGACGACCGCCCGTACCGCCGCGCCACCCTCGTCTTGCGCTCGAGCCAGCCGTCGTTGTCGGCGCTCGATCCGGGCAGGGCCGTGTGGAACACCCGAGCTTCGCCGAGAGTGATGCCGATCACGATCGGCAGCTCGGCCGCCAGCGCCGCCTCGCGCATGCGCGAACCGAGGGCCCAGGCATCCGCGAGATCGAAGCGAGGCAGCACCAGCTCGGCCTCTTCCGTTTCGACGCGGGCGAGCAGGGCGGCGATGTCGTCGGTCATGCGATCACCGTACGGCACCGGGCGGAAGCAGAGTCGATCCTCCGCCCGGGGTCTCTTGCTCACCGACCGGCGGGGCGTCACGCATCCAGCGCCTCGGCCGCCGCCCTCCGCCCCTCCGCGATGAGCCGCGGCACATCGCGCATCGTCCACTGGGCCATGCGCTCCATCTCGGGCTGCACGAGCACGACGGTCGGGTCCTCGACGAGGGCCGCGATCTTCGTGGTGGAACGCATCATGCGCACGTTCTCCCACTTGGCGTGCAGGTGCACCACGATGACGCGCTCGGCGCCGAGCTTACGGGCCGAGGCATGCGGGACGTTGTCGATCATGCCGCCGTCGGCGAGCATCCGTCCGCCGAGCCGCACGGGCGGCAGGATGCCGGGTACTGCGATCGTCGCCCGCAGCGCTGCGCTGAGCGGGCCCTTGTCGATCGTCACGGCCTGACGCGTCCGCAGGTCGGTCGCGACGGCCCCGAACCGCCGCGGCAGGTCCTCGATGCGCGGATCCTCGCCGAGCAGCCGGTGGATCGACTCCGTCACGACCCGTGTGTCGAGCAGGCCCCACCGCGGCTTCCAGCTCCAGTTGCCGATCCGCCCCCACCGGAACCGCAGCGCCAGTTGCTCGATCGTGGCCCCGTCGAGCCCGGCCGCGTACGCCGACCCGACGAGCGCCCCCGAACTCGTGCCGGTCACGATGCCGGGATGGATGCCGCGCTCCTCGAGCACCTGCAGCACGCCGACGTGGGCGGCGCCGAAGGCTCCGCCACCGCTCAGTGTCAGCCCGAGGTGCGGGTCGTCGCCCGGCAGCGCGTTCTCACCTGTCACGTCGCGAAAGTACCACCGGGGAAGTGGATGCCGCGGCCACGAGCCGACCGTCGGCCCGTCGTCCCATCTCCTGAATCGGTCGCTGAGCCAGGAGCGCCGGCGACGAGACGAAACGTGCTTGCGCGCTCAATGACCGGGGCGCAGCCCCGACGAGTCGAACCGCTCCATGAGCAGTGGCAGGCCCGTGCTCTGCCACCACGCTCCCGACACGTGCCCTGCCGACATGCCGTGCCCCGGGTCGAAGTCGGCGACGTAGACCGTCTCGTCCCCGATCGGCGCGCCGGCGATCGCCCCCGCCGCCGACATGACCGCGCGGTGCAGCTCCGCCCGGTCGGACGGCAGGGGCGTGCTCGCGAACTCGGCGCGGAGGGCACGCCACAGGTACGGGTCGCCGCGCGTGCCCCACACCGGTGGGCCCTCGTCGAACAGCCGGCCGATCGACCCGGGCTCGGTCGACGGAGAAGAAACCCGAAGCACCTGGGCCCGCACGCGCCGGTGGGTCGGTTCGCTGAACGAGACGAGTCGCACGTGCTCGACCCCTGTCGGCGTCTGGGCGATCGTCTCGACGGCGGCGGCGATCGCGTCGTCGAGCGGCCACGCGTACACGCCGGCGCTGATCAGCGGGAAGGCGATCGACGTGACGCCCAGTTCGTCGGCGACCTCGAGCGCCCGCCGGTAACAGGACTCCAGCAGTGCGCGGTCGCGCTCCCCGGCCGCATGGTTGGGGCCGACCGTGTGGATCACCCAGGTCGCCGGCAGATCGCCGGCGGTCGTCCAGCCTGCGTCGCCGGTCGCGAGACCGGCGGGAAAGCGGGCGACGCAGTCCGCGAGGATGGCGGGGCCGCCCGCCCGGTGGATCGCTCCGTCCACGCCGCCGCCGCCCCGCATCTGGCGATTGGCCGCGTTGACGATCGCATCCACCTGCTGCGCGGTGATGTCGCCGTGCACGGCCGTGACGCTGGGCATGGGTCCAGTATCGCGCTGCACGGAGACGGATGCCGGGGAAGAGAGCCGACCGGGCGCACCCAGAAGGGCCGCCCAGCGGGCGGCCCTTCTGGCATCCATTCGTCTACGCGGCCGAGATCTCGGCGAGGATCTCGGCGAACAGCCGCAGCTCGTCCGCCGACCGCGTCTGCAGTGCACCGCGCAGCCGCGACTTGTTGCTCTCGCGTACCTTCATCGCCTTCGCCAGCCCCGCAGCGGTCGGCACGAGCACGCGAGCACGTCCGTCGGTGGCATCCGGAAGGCTCTCGACGAGCCCGAACTCCTCGAGCACGCGCACCTGGCGGCTGACGGCGCTCTTGTCCATCTCGAACAGCTCGGCCAGCGCGTGCGCGTTGGTCTCGCCGAGGCGCACGATCACTCCGAAGAGCTTGTAGCCGGCGGGCTGCAGCTCGGCGTGCACCTGCTCGGCCGCCTCTTTCCATACGGCACGCGACCGGTTGAACAGGACGGACAGCTGCTGTTCCACGTCGAGGATCGCGTCGTCGACGGCGGAGTCCGGGCTCATGACGGTCATGCTACGAGCGGTCCTTGCGCAGGGCCGCACGCGTGACCGGCAGGGTGCCGGTCAGCACGCGGTCGGCCTCTTCGGCCTGCTCGGCCATCGACGGCAGGCCCGCGCCGACCTCGGCTTCGGCGAGCTCGATGGCGACGTTCTCGGCCTCTTCCTGCAGCTCCTGCGACGCCGACTTCGTCGACAGTCGCTTGTTCGGCAGGAACGCGATCGCGATGAGAGCCATGACCGCGAGCGGCACGGCGATCCAGAACACGTGCGCGATGCCGTCGGCGTACGAGGCCTCGATGATCACGCGGATCGTCTCGGGCAGCTCGTCGACCTTCGGCACGGCGCCGCCTGCGAGACCCTGCAGGGCGGTGACCTCTTCGGGCGTCGTGGGCACGTAGCCCTTGAAGCCGTCGGTCATGTTGGTGGCGACCTGCGTGGCCAGCAGCGAACCCATGACCGTCACGCCGATGGTGCCGGCGATCGAGCGGAAGAAGTTCACGTTCGACGACGCGGCGCCCAGCTGCGAGGCGGGGGTGTCGTTCTGCACGATGAGCGTCAGGTTCTGCATGACCATGCCCAGGCCCGCGCCCAGCACGAAGATGAACACGGCGACCCACGCGAACGGGGTGTCGTAGTGCAGCGTCGTGAGCAGGTACGCGCCCGCGATCGTGAGCACCGAGCCGACGAGCATGAAGCCCTTCCAGCGGCCGAACTTGCTGATCAGCGCGCCGACGGTGATCGAGGCGCCCATCTGGCCGATGATCATCGGGATCGTCATGAGGCCCGACTCGGTCGGTGTGGCGCCACGCGCCAGCTGGAAGTACTGCGCCAGGAACACACTCGTCGCGAACATCGTCACGCCCACCGCGAGCGAGGCGACGACCGACAGCGCAAACGTGCGGTTCTTGAAGAGCGTCATCGGCACGATGGGCTCGGCCACGAAGAACTCGACGACGATGAACGCGATGAGGGATGCCGCGGCCACGCCGATCATGACGAAGCTGGTGACGGAGTCCCACTCGAAGCCGCCCGCGTCGGGCTTGCCGCCGAGGGTGATCCACACGAGGGTCAGAGCGACGCCGAGGGCCATGAGCATGGCGCCGACGTAGTCGATCTTGACCGGACGCTTGGGCGTCCTGGGCAGGTGCAGCGTGAACTGCAGCAGTACGAGCGCGATGACCGCGAGCGGCACCGGCAGGAAGAAGTTGGCACGCCAGCCCCAGGCGTCGGTGATGACACCGCCGAGCAGCGGGCCGCCGATCGTGGCGACGGCCATGATGCCGCCGACGACGCCCATGTACTTGCCGCGCTCCCGCGGCGAGATGATGAGGGCGACGATGATCATGACGAGCGACATCAGGCCGCCCGTGCCGATGCCCTGGATCACCCGGACCGCGATCAGGGTGCCGGCATCCTGCGCGAAGCCCGAGATGGCGCTGCCCACGACGAACAGCACGATCGAGATCTGCAGCAGCACCTTGCGGTTGACGAGGTCTGCCAGTTTGCCCCAGATGGGGGTGGTGACGGCCGTGGCCAGCAGGCTCGACGTGATGACCCACGTGTAGGCCGACTGGTCGCCGCCGAGATCGGCGACGATGAGCGGCATCGAGGTCGAGATCACGGTGCCCGAGAGCACGGCGACGAACATCGTGACGATGAGTCCCGAGAGCGCGACGAAGACCTCGCGCGGGGTGCGCTCGGCGGTCGCCGGCGAAGACGTGTCGGAGAGCGTCGACATAGGTATCCTCCGATTCAGAAAGTTGATGGCGGTCAACTATATAACAAATAGTTGACGTGGGTCAACTGTGGACCGAGATCAACCATTCTGATCGGAGGAGGGGGACGGCGGCCGAGCCCGGCCGGGCGGATTCAGTGCCCGTGGTGCTCGACGACGGGCACGAGCGTGCCGTCGGGTTCGGCGGTGGCGGCATCCTGAGCCGAACCCAGTGCGGGAGTCACCAGCACCGCCACGATCGCGGCGGCGGCGATCAGGCCCGCCACGCCGCCGCCGGGGGAGGGATGCCGCAGGCCCCAGCCGATGCCGGCGCCCGTCGCAACACTCAAGGCGATGAACACGCCCACCGCCACGACGCTCGTGCCGGCCGGCGTGGTGGCGAGCAGGGCCGTGACCAGCGCGATGCCGGTCAGTGCCCCGGCGAGGGCCGAACGCGGAGCGACGGCGCGCCCCCGCGCGAGGCACACCGCGCCCCACGCGAGGGCGAGCAGTCCGTGGGCGACGGCGGCGGCGCCGAGCGAACGAGAGACCGTATCGGCCTGTCCCCCCACGATCGCCGCGGCGCCGACCGCCGCACCCACGAGGCCGGCTCCCCATGCGCCGACCGCCACCCACGCCGGGGCGCGATCACCCGCGCGCCCCGGCCCGGATGCCCCCATGGCCGTCGTCACGCGGTCGCCG
>NZ_JBQCIP010000245.1:0-26670 GCF_051953575.1 Microbacterium sp. | reverse complement strand
TAGGCGAGGACGAGCCCCTCCTTGCCGGCGAACTGCTTGTACATCGTGGCGCGCGTGACGCCGGCCTCTTCGATGATGCGGTCGACGCCCACCGAGTGGATGCCCTCGTTGTAGAACAGCTCGGTGGCCGCGCCGAGCAGGCGCTCCCGGGCCGAGCCGGGACGTGTGGCCGTGGCATCCGTCGTCATCGTCATGGGCCTTTCTTCCTCTCCATCGTGCCATGCGGGAATACTCTTGCGTAGATAGAACGTTCGGTCTACCATCAGGATACATCAGCCGAACCGCACCGGATCCGGAGCCCTGACACCCACGAGCACCACCTCACCCAAGGAGCACGACATGAACGCCTCGACCAAGACCCCGATCGTCCTGATCCACGGACTGTGGATGACGCCCAAGAGCTGGGACACCTGGGCCGAGCGCTTCCGCGCCGCCGGCCACGACGTCATCGTCCCGGGCTGGCCCGGCATCGACGACCGCTCGGTCGAAGACATCCGGAATAACTCCGAGGCGCTCAAGGGGATCGGCATCGCGCAGATCGTGGACCACTACGAGCGCATCATCCGCGCCCTTCCCCAGAAGCCGATCATCATGGGCCACTCGTTCGGCGGCCTGTTCACGCAGATGCTCGCCGACCGCGGTCTCGGCGTCGCCTACGTCGGCGTCACCCCCGGGCAGCCCGCCGGCGTCACGACGCTGCCGCCGTCGACCCTCTGGACGGGCACGCCGATCCTCGCGAACCCGTTCGGTCGCAACGGCGCCAAGCCACTGTCCAAGCGGCACTTCCACTTCACGTTCGGCAACGACCTCAGCCGTGCCGCATCCGACGAGCTGTGGCAGCAGTACGCCGTCAACTCCTACAACCGCGTGTTCTTCGAGGGCGTCGCCGCGGCGTTCAACGAGAAGGGCGGCGCGTCGCACGTCGACTACGGCCGCACCGACCGCGCACCGCTGCTCATCATCACCGGCGAGCGCGACCACGTGGTGCCGCCGGCGATCGGCAAGGCCATCCTCGACAAGTACCGCAAGTCCGGAAGCCCCGCCGTCGTCGAATACAAGGAGTACCCGGGCCGCACGCACCGCATCGTCAGCCAGGACGGCTGGGAAGAGGTCGCCGACTACGCCCTGACCTGGGCTACCGAGCACCAGGTCCGCGAGCCCGAGGCCGCGATCTGACGCGCGCCGCATCGCGGCGAAACCATACCCTTTCGCGACTCCCGTCCGGAACCGCGAAAGGGTATGTTTTCGCGCGGCTCAGTCGTGCAGGCGGCGCAGCGCCGTCACGGCGTCGTCGTGCCAGCGGCGCGCGGCCGGCAGGACGCCGGTGAAGATCGCCGTGTCGTGCGTCACGCCCTGGTACCGCACGACACTGGCATCGACGCCGGCGTCGCGCAACGCGGCGCCGTACGCATCGCCGTCGCCGCGCATCGGGTCGTACTCGGCCGTCAGGATCACCGCCGGCGGCAGCCCCGCGTGCGACGCCGCGCGCAGCGGCGACGCGTACGCCTCGCGCGCATCCTGCGGACGGGTGAGATACGTGCGCGCGACCGAGCGCAGCTCGCGCACGGCGAGGAAGCGCGGGATGCCGAGCGGCCGCATCGCGCCGAGGTCGAGGTGCGCGCCCGTGAGGTCGACCACGGGCACCTCGAGCAGCTGCAGCGTGATCGGGTGGTTCGCCCGGTCGCGGTTGACGATCGTCAGCGCGGCGGCCAGGCATCCGCCCGCAGAGATGCCCTGCACGCCGATGCGGCTCGGGTCGACGCCGAGCTCGCTGGCCGAGGCGAAGAGCCAGTCCAGGGCCGCGTACGCCTGCTCGACCTGCGTCGGGTACCGATGCTCGGGCGCCAGCGCGTACGCGACGGCGACGATCGCCACATGGGCGTCGACGCAGCGGCGTCGGTACGAGGCATCCGTCGTCGGGTAGTCGATGCCGCCGATGCGGAACGCGCCGCCGTAGAACGCGAGCACGGCAGGCACCGGCGCGTCGCCGGTGACCGGCGGATGATAGACGCGCACCCGGACCGACGGGTGGCCTGGCACGGCCACCTCGTGCTCCGTGATGCGCACATCGGGCCCGGGTGTGCCCACCGTGCTCAGCTCGGTGCGGTCCCAGGCGAGTGCGGCACGGCGGTGCTTGGCCCGCGCCCGCGCGTGCGGGCCGCGGCGGTCCGCCCCGGCACCGGCCTTCGCGCCGCCGGCCTTCGGGGCCTCGGCCTTCGCCGAGGCGGAGGCGGACGCCGAGGCAGCGGCGGGCAGCGGGGCGCGACCGAACGGCCACAGCGCGGACAGCCTGCCGCGCACCACGCCGACCGCCTGGTCGAACATGTACTTGCGGTGCACGCGGAGGCGCTCATCGAAGAACGGATCGAGGCGCATGCATCCATCCTCCCGCTCCTTCGCAGGCGGTGCACAGCGCTTGACATCGCGGCGCGGTGCGCACTCCGCAACCGCGTCAGACGAAGCGAAAGGCCCGGAGTTCCGAGGTACTCCGGGCCTTCAGCGACGCTTCGTCAGGCTCAGCGACCGAGGGTGCTTACCAGCTCGACTTGGTCACGCCGGGCAGCTCGCCACGGTGCGCCATGTCACGGAAACGGACACGCGAGATGCCGAACTTCGTGAGGACACCGCGGGGGCGGCCGTCGATGACGTCGCGCGAACGCAGGCGGACCGGCGACGCGTTGCGGGGCAGCTTCTGCAGGCCCACGCGAGCGGCTTCGCGCTCTTCGTCGGTCGACGTCGGCGAAACGAGCGCCTTCTTCAGCTCAAGGCGCTTGGCGGCGTAGCGGTCGACGACCTCCTGGCGCTGCTTGTTGCGCGCGATCTTGCTCTTCTTAGCCATGGATCAACGCTCCTCTCGGAAATCGACGTGCTTGCGGATGACCGGGTCGTACTTCTTCAGCACGATGCGGTCGGGGTTGTTGCGGCGGTTCTTGCGCGTCACGTAGGTGTACCCCGTGCCGGCGGTCGAACGCAGCTTGATGATCGGACGGACGTCCTGTGCCTTCTTGGCCATTAGAGCTTCACACCCTTCGCCTGGAGGTCACGCACGACCGCCTCGATGCCGCGAGCGTCGATGACCTTGATGCCCTTGGCCGAGACGTTGAGCTTGATGTTGCGACCCAGCGACGGAACGAAGTAGGTCTTCTTCTGCACGTTCGGGTCGAAGCGGCGCTTCGTCCGGCGGTGCGAGTGCGAGATGTTGTGACCGAAGCCGGGAACTGCTCCAGTCACCTGGCACACTGCTGCCATAGTGATGTCTCCTTAGTACCGTGGAGCCGGACGGCTCCACCCAAGATCCCTTGTCTGCACCCCGCGTTCGACCCGGCCGATGAAGGCAGGATCTGGTGTGGGATGCGAACTGCGTGCTGGAGTGCGCGCAGACAAAGAGTCAGTCTAGCACGCACGACCTCCCTGACCTGACCGGGCACCATCCGAGGGCACGGCGAACGCCCGATCAGCGCATATTCCGGGGCGGGAATAGCTCTGGGGACGATATCCAAACGACGACCGCCGGCATCCTCATCCGTTGCGGTTGTCGACAACTTTTCAGGCGCTCGCTCGCCCGGTGGGACCATGGTGCCCAATCCGCACGAGAGGGGTCGAGATGTCCGAGCCGCGCGCCGTCACCCGCATCTGGCCGTCGTCGCCGTACGACTTCGCCGACAGCCACCGCTGCCCGTCGTGCTTCGCCGCCGTGTCGGCCCCCACCTGCCCGTCGTGCGGCTTCTTCCTCACCGATTCCCGTGCGCCCCGCGTGCTCACCCTCGGTCAGCGCCTGCTCGACACCGAGCTGTCGCGCCAGCGGCTGATCGACGAGATCCGTCTGTCGCCGGATCCGGCGCCGGGGACGGATGCCGCCACCCGCGGTTTCGCGGCGGCCGAGGCGGCGCTGCCCGTGGCGGTGGACAGGGTGATGGTGGCGGCGGCGGAGCAGGCACCACCGGCTGCAGCCGCGCGCACCGCGGACCCGGACATCGAGGTGTCCGCCCCGGCGGCCGCGGCGGTCGAGGCTCCGCAGATCCCCGAGACCCATGCCGATCCCCTCGGCCCTGGCCCCGAGATCGCGGAGGCACCGTCCGGCCCCGTCGCCACCTCGGGGCTGCCGGCGGCCGCGCCGACGCCCGCGGCGACCGCCGCGGCCCCCGCCTCGCCACCGGATCCGTCGTGGCCCGCACCGTCAGGCGTTCCCTGGCAGTCGGGCCCGCCGCCGGTCACGGGCGCGCCGGTCACGGGCGCGACTCCCACACCTCCTCGCCGCCGGCTCACCGTGCCCGTGCTGCTGCTGATCGTCGGCGTCTCGCTCGTCGGCATCGCGGCGGTGTTCTTCCTGCTGCTGGCGTGGTTCGTCGCCGGCATCGCCGTACGGGCGCTCATCATCGGCGGCGTCACGCTCGCGACCATCGTGCTGGCGTCGTGGCTGCGCCGCCGCGACCTCGGGGCCACGGCCGAGGGCATCGGCGTGCTCGGGGTCGGGCTGATCGCCCTGGACGCCTGGGCCGTGCGCGCGAACGACCTCTTCGGCACCGGTGCGACCGACGCGGCCCTGTACACCGGCATCGCCGCGCTCGCCGTGGCCGTCGTGTGCCGGGCGTGGGCACGACTGTCCGGGTTGCGCGGACCGGACCTCGCCGCGGCGCTCGCCCTGCCTGCGGGCCTCGGGTTCCTCGTGGGCGGTCTGCTGGACGCTCCCGCCGGCGAAGCGCTCACGGCCGGCCTGATCGGCGCCGCCGTCGGCGGCCTCGCCCACGTGCTCCCCGCGCCGTTCTCGTCGGCCCGCCCCGGCGCCGCCGGCGAGCCCGAAAGGCTGGTGCTCGCCATCGCGGGCGTGGTGTCGCTGATCGGCGCCGTCGTGGCGACGATCGTGGCCACCGGCGATGCGGGTCCGGTGGTGGTGTGGGCGAGCGCGCTGGTGGGAGCGGTGGGCGCGGCCCAGGCGTGGTCGGTGCGACCGCGTCGGGGCGCCGAGCCGCTGCCCGGGTCGCGCATCATCTCGGGCGTCGCGTCGGGGGTCGCGGCGGCGGCGGTGGCCGGCGCCGGCTGGCAGCTCGCCTGGCGCCTGGACCAGCCCTTCCTCTGGCTGCTCGTCGCGCCGGTGCTGGCCGTCGTCGTGGCGGCCGGTCTCGATCTGCTGCGCGCGCGTCGCGGATCGCGCACGCTGATCCCTGCCGCTGTGGTCGCCGGCGTCGTCGGCGTCGGCTCGCTGGTGGCTGCCCCGCTCCTGTGGCTCGTGCCCGCCTCTGGCGCGATGTCGGCGTGGACGCTGTGGGGCACGGATGCCTTCGCCCTGACCTCGCCGGCTCCCGAGGCTCCGTTCGTGCCGCTGGTGTCGGCGGTGATCCTCGGCGGCCTGCTGCTGGCCGCCCCCACGCTCTCTCGCCCGGTGCTGCGTGACGTCCGCGCCGTCGTGCTCGTCCTCCTGCTCCTCGCCGCGGCCGCGTACACGACCGTGCCCGCCGTCGTCGTCGGCGCCGCCGTCGTCGCGGCAGGCGCGGCCGTCGTGCTGGCCGGGCGGGGCGTCCGCTCGTCCGGCGGCCGGGGCGCCGTCGCGGGGTGGTCCATCGCCGGCGCGCTGGCCGCGGCCACGGCGTTCGCGGCCGGGACGACGCTCCCGTGGCTGTGGCTCGTCGGCGTGGCCGTCGCGCTCGCCTACCCGGTCGCACTGCGCGCCGCCCGGCGCGCAGACGGTCCGCTCGCCGTCACCCTCGCCCTGGCGCCCGTGGGGGTCGGTGTGATCGCCGCGGTCATCGCCCCTGCCGCGCTGGGGGCGGCGACGGATCTCACGGGCTCCGGCCCCGCGGTGGCCCTCGTGCTGCTGCAGTGGCTCGCCCTCGTGGTGCTCGCGGTGGCCGCGTTCGCGCGACTCGACGCCGCGAGCCGCGTCGGCCTCGCCGTGTCGGGGTACGCGCTGCTCGCGCTGACGCTGGTCTGGATCCTCGTGGCCGGGGCCGACGATGTCGCGACGGATGCCGGCACCACAGCCCTTCTCGCGGCGATCGGCGAACCTGTGCTCGCACTGGTGCGCGGCGTCGCGTTGATCCTGCTGCTCGGCGCCATCGTCTTCGGGCGCACCCGGCTGCGCGGGCACGCGGTCTCCGCAGCGGCGCTCTTCGCGGCGCCCGCCCTCGCCACGATCGTCCACGCGGCGCTCGACATGGCAGATGCGAGCGACGAGGGGTGGGCGACCCTGGTCCTCGTCGCAGGGCCGGTGCTCGTCGTCGTGGCAGGAGGAGTCGCCGCGATGCTGAGGACCGCCCCCGTCGAGACGAGCTCAGCGGCGAGCGCTCCCGCATCGCCACCGCCCGCTCCCGCCGGACTCGCACCGTCGATGAGCGACCCCGCGATGACTCCGCCTGCCCCCGCCCCGTTCGGACCCGCTCCGGCCGGCGCCACGTCTGCCCCCGCGCCGCTGCGTCCTCTCCGCTCACGCACCGCCGCCGACCTCGGCGGGCTCCTGACCGGCGCCTGCGTCGTCTGGGGGGTCGGCGCCGAGCTGGTGTGGGCGCTCCTCGCCCTGGCAGCGGTCGCGTGGGGTGCGGCATCCCTCACCCGAGGGTGGATCGCACTCGCCGCCGCGGACCCCGCCGACGACGCGTTCGCCACCCGTCGCGGCGGGGTCGCGCTGACCGCCGCACCGCGACGCCTGCTCGTGTGGCCCGCCGTCGTCGCGGCGTGCGCGGCCTGGTGGACGTGGCTCGACGCGGGCACCCCGGCCATCGCATTCACGCCCGAGTCCTACAGCGTCCCCACGGCGGTCGCCCTCGTGGTGCTCGCGGCCGTGCTCGTGCGTCTGCGCCGGCGCGCCGAGGCGAGCATCGCGATCGGCGCAGGGCTGCTCGTCGGCCTCGTCGCCCCCATGGTCACCATCGGCTTCTTCTCGGTATTCGACGCCGTCCCGGACTCCGAGGCCGCGGTGCGCGGCACGGCCACCGCAGCCGTCGCGGCCGCGGTGTGCCTGGTTCTGACCCTCACGCCGGTGCGCGTGATCCGGCCGCCGTCGGTGGTCGGCGCGGCCGTCTCTCTCGCGGCGGTCGGGATCTTCGCGGTCGATCGTGCGACGACGTGGGAACCGGATGCCTCGACCTGGCGTCTCGCGTGGCTCGCGGTGTTCGCCGCCGTCGCCTACGCCTCGGGCGTGGGTCTCTCGCTCGCCCGTCCCGCGCGCCTGTCGTCACGCGGGTACGCGGTGGCAGCGCCACCGGTGGCGCTCGGGCTCGCCGCCGTCGCAGTGGTCGGATCCGTGCACGACGGCCGAGTGGTCGCGGTCGCCCTCGCGCTGCTGCTGACCGCTCACGTGGCGTCGGCCGCGTTCGAACGGGCCCCGTTCGGCCGCGCCACCCGCTGGACGGCGCTCGGCGCCGCGCTGGTCGTCTCCGCGGTGGCGGTGTTCGTGGGCGGCGCACGCGAGATCGAGTTCGTGGTGCTTCCCGTGGCCGGGGCCCTCGGCGCGGGGGCCGTGCTCGCGGTGCTGCGCCGCCGGCGCTCGGGTGTCGCCTGGCCGGCCGGCGAGGAGTGGGTGTGGGCCGGGGCGCTCGTGCTCGCGACGGTGCCGAGCCTGCTCGCGCCGCCGGAGCCCGCGCGCACGTGGCTGGTCATCGGCATCGGACTGGTCGTCGCCGCGGCGATCGCGGCCACCCCGATCCCCGACGCGTGGCGGGTGCGGGTGCCGTCGGCGACGATCCTGTCGGCGGCGGCGCTCGCGATGGGCCTGCGCGCGCTCATCGGCGGCGGGCTCCCAGGAGCCGAAGCGGCGGCGCTCGTCGCCGCGTGCGGAGCGGTCGTGGTCGCGGTGATCCTGACGGCCACAGCATCCAGGCTGCCCGAGGCGCGGGTCGCGGCAGCGGTCGCCGCGGCAGCGACCGCCGTCGTCGCCGTCACACTCGTGCAGGATGCCGCAGCCGGCGCCTTCTCGTCCGCCGTGACCGTGGTGCTCGCGGGCCTCGGCGGTGTGGCCGGAGCCGCCGTGCTCGGGCTGCGGCGCTGGGCGCGGCTCGGCGCGGTGCTCGCGGTGGGCGGCGTGGCGCTGGTGGCCATCGCGTGCGGTCTGCGGTTCGTCGCCGTCGCGCACACGCCCGGCTTCGAGGCGGATCTCTGGGTCGTCGCCGGTGCGGCGATCTCGGGAGCCGTCGCACTGGCCGCATTGCGTGCCACCTCGGCGCGGGTGGTGTCTCTCGCGGTGGGCGCGGTGCTCGCGGTGGCGTGCGTGCTGTTCGCCGCTGCCGAGTCGTACCTGCTCGCCGTGGCGTCGGACTTCGACGGCGTGCGGGCAGCGGTGACCATGTCGCTGCTGAGCGCCGCCGCATACGTCACGGGTGTGCGGCGCGACAGGCTGGGCCCCGCGCCGGCGATCGTCGCCGCCGTGACCGCGGCCGTGTTCGCCGTGCTGGCCTTCTTCGGGTTCGGCGTCGACCCCGCCGAGCTCGTGACGGTGCCCGCCGCCGTCGGCGGCCTCGCGTACGGCGTGCGCACCCTGCGCACGCGGCCCGAGTCCCGTACCTGGCCGGCCCTCGGTCCGTGGCTCGTCCTCCTGCTGCTTCCCTCGCTGCTGTACGACTTCGTCGGCGGCACCGAGCTGTGGCGGGTCGTCTCGCTCGGCGTCGCCGCCGTGGCGCTGGTGGTCGTCGGCGCGGTGCGCAGACTGCAGGCGCCGCTCGTCATCGGATCGGCGGTGGTGCTGGTGCACGGCGTCGCACAGCTGTGGCCGTGGATCTCGACCTCGTACGTGGCCGTGCCGTGGTGGCTGTGGCTGGGCATCGGCGGTGCCGTGCTCATCTTCATCGCCGCCCGCTACGAGCGCCGGATCCAGCAGCTGCGTGCGGCGATCACCGCGGTGACCTCGCTGCGCTGACCCCTTCGGCGCCCCGGCGGGCGCCGGTCAGCCCGCCGTCGCCGCGGCGAGGGCGTCGGTCAAGAACGACGAGAAGGCTCCGGCGTCATCGAGCGCCCCGGTGTACACGGAGCCGGCGGCGACCACGGTCACGCCGGACGTCGCCCCGACGGGGTCGGTCGCGTACGGGATGCCGGTCGTCGCGCGCGTGCTGGCGGCATCCGCCCACTCCGCGTACGTGTCGCCGTCGACGCACTTCACGACGTCGTCGGTTGCGCCGGCCGTGGTCATGACGCCCGTGAGGTCGTCCGCCGTCAGCGCGGTTCCCGTCGCGGCACCGTCGATGCCCACCTGCAGCATCGCGTTCCAGGCGGCCAGGGCGGCGGCGGGCTGCCGTGCGGCGAAGCAGCCGAAGGCGGCGACCGCGGCGAGCGCGTCGGCACCGCCGGTCTGCGCGATCGGGTGCAGCTCGAGCGTCAGGTCGCCCGCGACGAGGCCGCTCTGCAGCGCCGCGCCCTCCGTCGACCAGAACGTCGCCGCCTCGGTCGAGGTCGGGTCGATGTACAGCTGCACATCGAGCACTCCGGTGGTCGCCACCTCCGATGCGCTCTTGCCGGGCTTCGCCCCGGCTTCGAGGGCGCCGGTCGTGACGGGGGTGGCGGTCGCGCCGTCTCCGGCGCTCTTGAGCAGCAGGCCGTCGGTCAGCATGTTCGCGGGCCCGCGCGCCGCATCGGCCGCGGCCTCGGCCTTCTTGGCCGCTTCGGCGGCAGCCGCGTTGCTCACCGAGACGACGCCGGCGGTGATGCCCCCGGCGACCGCCAGCACGACGACGGCTCCGGCCGCCGACCATGCCGCGATACGCCGCCGGCGCCTCCGTCGCGCCAGCCGTTCGCGCTCCTGCCGGGCTGCCTCGCGCACGAACGCCTGGCGTTCGCGCTTCGTCATGCCTGCCAGCAGGCTCCTGTCGACCTTGACCTGCGCCATGCGGCTCCTTCCTTCGCGCCATGACGCTAGGGACGGTGTTCATGAGCCGGCTCAGCGGAGCCTAAGAATGCGATGGGAACGCGGCCGCCTCGGCTGCTTCGCGCGCGCCGCGGCCCCACCGGAACGGCGACACGGTCGGGTCGCCCGGCACCCAGAAGCGCCACGGGAACACGTCGGTGCCCGCGACGCCGGCCACGCCCACGCGCGGCCCGGCGGCGACCTCGGCCAGGGGCGCGGCGCGAAGCTCCAGGACGGCGACGGCACCGTGCCGGGGCGTGCCGGTGATCGCGTCGATCCCGTCGTGGACGGGATGCCGCAAGCCGACGGCGTCGCCGAACCGCCCGGGTCCGCGCGCCAGGTCCCGCGCCGACCGGGCTGCCGGGCGGCGGCGGAAGGCGGCATCCATTCCCTCGATCACCTCGCCGGCCCGCAGCAGACACCCGCCGGCGACGCCCTCGGGACCGCTGACCACGTTGACGCACGAGTGGATGCCGTGACTGAGGTACACGTACAGATGACCGGGCTCGCCCCACATGGTCGCGTTGCGGGCGGTCTGCCCCATGCGCGCGTGGGAGCCGGGATCGGGCACCGGCCCGGTGCCGCGCCCGTGATAGGCCTCGACCTCGGTGATCCGCACGACCACGGTCTCGCCGTCCACGACGGTCGTCAGCCGGGCGCCGAGCAGCCGCGGCGCGACCTCGGCGGCCAGCCCCTCCAGGTCGGCGCGCGTCGCCGCCCGCCACCGTTCCTGCGCCATGCCGGAAGTCTACGGGTGGCGGGTCACCCCACACGGGTGGTGACCGCGGGCGTCGCAGCCCCTAGTGTTCGCGCATGGGGAAGTGGTTCGTGCTCATCCTGCTGAGCGTCTCGCAGTTCATCATGGTGCTCGACAGCACGGTCATGAACGTGTCCATCTCGACCGTGGCGCACGACCTGCACACCGACATCTCGGGCATGCAGGCGGCCATCACGTTCTATGCGCTCACGATGGCGGCGTTCATGCTCACCGGCGGCAAGCTCGGCGACCGCTGGGGCCGCAGCCTCGCGTTCCGCATCGGCTCGGTCGTCTACGGCATCGGCTCGCTCACCACGGCGCTGAGCCCGAACCTCGGAGTGCTGATGCTCGGCTGGTCGCTCGTGGAGGGTCTCGGCGCGGTGCTCGTGATCCCCGCGATCGCCGCGCTGGCCGCCATCAACTACACCGGCCGCCGGCGCGTCGTCGCGTTCGCCGTCCTGGGCGCGGTCACCGGCGGCGCGGCGGCGGCCGGACCGCTCATCGGCGGTCTCGTCACGACCTACTCGTCGTGGCGCTACGTCTTCGTGGCAGAGGCCGTCGTCATGACCCTCGTGCTGATCGTCTCGGGCCGCATCAAGGACGTGCCCGGCGACCGCACGCTGCGCATCGACCTGCTGAGCGTCGTGCTGTCGGCGCTGGGCCTCGGCCTCGGGGTCTACGGCATCCTGCAGTCCAAGACATGGGGCTGGATCGTGCCGCTGGACCCGCCGATCGTTGGCGGCGAGCCGTTCGCGCCCTTCGGGGTCTCGCCGGTCGCGTACCTCATCCTGCTGTCGATCGTCGTCCTGTGGCTGTTCGTCAAGCGGCAGCAGCGGCTGGAGCGGAGCGGCCGGGTGCCGCTGCTGAAGGTCAGCCTGCTGCGCATCACGGCGCTGCGCAGCGGCCTCACGATGTTCATGGCGCAGTACTTCGCGATCGCCGCGCTGTTCTTCGTCGTGCCGGTGTACCTGCAGACCATCCTCGGGTACGACGCGCTGCAGACGGGCCTCAAGATCCTCCCGCTCTCGCTCGGCCTCATCCTGTTCTCGATCCTCGGCTCGCGCCTGTCGACGGTGCGCTCCGCGCGGAACATCGGCCGCATCGGCCAGCTGACCCTCGGCCTCGGCGTGCTGGTCGTCTTCCTCGCCGTGCAGCCCGAGCTCGCTGACTGGGCGTTCGCGGCGGGCATGTTCGTCGTCGGCGCCGGATTCGGGCTGCTGGCGTCGCAGCTCGGGAACGTCAACATGTCGGCCGTCGAGCAGTCCGACACGTCCGAGGTCGGCGGTCTGCAGGGCACCTTCCAGAACCTCGGCTCGTCGTTCGGCACGGCGATCGTCGGCTCGGTGTTCATCCTGCTGCTCACGTCGGGCTTCACGACCGCCGTGCAGCAGAGCACGACGATCCCCGACGACATCCGCGACCAGGTCGTGGCCACGGCGTCCAAGGGCGCGCCCATCGTCTCGCAGCAGCAGGCCGAAGAGATGCTGACGGATGCCGGCGCCGACACCGCCTCGGCGAAAGAGATCGCCCGCCTCTACGCCGACACCCAGGTCGGGGCGCTGCGACAGTCGCTGTTCTTCGTCTTCGCGCTCACCGTGCTCGGTCTGCTGCTCGCGAGCGGTCTGCCGTCGAAGATCCCGGTGCCCGACCCGGTCGAGGCGGAAGCGGCGGCGTCGGGCCCGCCGCCCCGCGACTGACGCGGCACGGCGCGTCCGCCCGAGCGGCGGCGACGGGATGCCCCGGCATCCGCTCAGAGGTCACGCCGCCGGGGGCACCTGGCACCACGAGATCGACGAGCCCTTCAACGCCACGACCTGTGAGCCGTCGGCGATCTCGAGCACCCGCGTCTCGGGGCGCTCGGGAAGCGGCAGCTGGTACGTGTCGTAGGCGTTGCTGACGGCATCGGGAGCCACCAGCACCGCCGCGTAGCGGGCACTGGGCGACACGCACACCTGCATGACGGCATCCGTGTCGGCGATCTCGGTGAGCATGCGGGTCGCGCCGTCCGCGGCGACGAGCGCGACCGACGTGCGGCCGGTGGGGATGCCGTCCGCGTCAAGCACGGCGGCGGTGCGGATCGTCGAGCCGTCCGGCAGCGGGGTCACCGAGGTCGTGCCGCCGAGGTCCTGCGCAGGGGCGACGAGCTGCTGCTCGCTCGCGTCGGTCAGGTCGATGACGGCCGCATGGTCGGGGCGGTCCACGACGGCCTGGTTCGACCCGCGGGCGATGCCTTCGAGCCCGAGGGCGACGCCCAGAGCGGTCGCCGAGGCGGACCCGCCCGATCCCGTGAGCAGCAGCGAACCATCGAACGACAGCAGCAGGATGCTGTCGGTGTCGGGCACGAACCGCCACTCCGCGACGCGCGGGTCGGCGCCCTGCACCTCGATCGGCACCGGGTCGGCGGCCGGGTCGCCGAGCGAGGCCGTGTACAGCCGGCTCTCGCGGCCCCCGTCGGCACTCAGGTGCGCGTCCGAGAACGTGTACCCGATGCGTTCGCCGCGGTCGGCGCTCTGCAGGTTCGACACGTACCCCTTGCCGGGCAGCGGCAGCTCGTGCTGGTTCTTGCCGTCGAGGTCGGCGACGATGAGACCGGCCTCGTCGTCGTCGGTGCGCACCGCCACCACGAGGTGCGATCCGGTGGCCCGGAAGTCCTCGATGTGCGGATTCCGGAACACCGGGACGGCCTTCTTGCCGCCGAGGTCGGTGCGGTAGATGAGATCGCCGTCCTCGCCGCCGCGCTGCAGCAGGAACGCGTGGGCCTCGGGGGTGCGGAACGTCTCGGTGATCGTCGCGGTCGGCCCGCCGCCCAGCGAGGCCACGCCGTCGATCTTCACGGTGTACGCGGTGTCGTCCCACAGCGGCAGGGTGAACCGCACGCCGACGCTGCGCCCCGAGGTGTCGACCTGGAACGGCGTCGCGGGGCTGACCGTCACCTGCGAGGGGTCGACGTCGGCGAGCGTCTGCGTCGTGGTCACGATGAGACGGGATCCGGATGCCGCAGCCGCCGCTGCGGGGTCCACCGAGACGTCCGTCACGCGCGGGCCCTGCGCCACGCTCGCCGTGGCCCCCGCGAGTCCGAGCACGGCGAGCGCGCCGAGCACGAGCGTGAAGCTGACGGCGAACGCGCGGCCGCGCCGGCGCTGCGCCCGGGCGCGACGCGTCGGCTGCTCAGTACTCATACGGGTCCTCGGGCTCGGCGATCTCGTCGACCTTCGCCGCATCGACGACGAGCCGGCCGTCGGACGACGAGCGCACGGTGCCCGTGATGGTGACCCACTGGCCGGTGTCGGGCATGTCCGATGCGGCGACGATCGGCAGGCTTGCGGGCTGCGCGTCGATGACGCAATGGGTGATCACGAGCCGGGTGAGGTCGAAGCCGCCGTCCGGCCCGGGCGTGACGAACCCGGTGAGCTGCACGGGATCGCCGTCGAACGCGTCGGGGTTGGTGGCGGTCGCGAACGCCGTGGCCCACTCGCCGACCCCGAACGAGGACGTGTCGCCGGTCGAGGCCAGCTGGATCGTGTCGGCGCCGCCGAACAGCGGCGTCGCGCCCACATCGCGTGACATCGCGAGCTCGGCGCTCAACGACGCCGGCGGCAGCACGAGCGTGAGCACCACGACGCCCGAGGCGGCGACGCCGCCCGCCACGGTCGCGGCGAACGCCAGAGGGTGACGGGGGCGGTCGTGATCGTGACCGTGACTCGGGCTCACCGGCTTCGCAGAATCGCGCGAGGTGCGCAGGCTCGGGCGCGAACCCTCCGAGATCAGCGCCGGCTCCTGCGCGTGCGCAGCCTCGTGCGCGTGCGCTGGCTCGTGCCGATGCGCACCGCCGTGGTCGTGGCCGTGGTCGGCCTCGGCGCCGAGCGGCAGCGCGAACGAGGCGACCGCGCCGACGAGCACGAACACCGCCATCGTGACGGCGAACCAGGCCGAGTCGGGGTTGATGTACAGCCCCAGCCGGCCGGTCACCGCGAGCCCGATGGTGACGACGGCGAGACAGGCGGCGAGCCCGACGCCCAGCCACCGCGTGCCGATGAAGCCCGACTTACGCAAGGAGGTTCACCGCCGTCCCGATCGCGAAGGCCGAGAGCACCACGACCGTCACGATGCCCCCGAGCGTGCGCCACGTGAACGTGGTGCGCAGCAGGGCGAGCATCTTGACGTCCACCAGCGGCCCGACGAGCAGGAACGCCACGATCGATCCGGGAGTGAACGTCGACGCGAACGACAGGGCGAAGAACGCGTCGACGTTGGAGCAGATCGACACCACCATCGCCAGCAGCATCATCGCGACGATCGACAGCGCGGGGTTGGACCCGATGGCCACGAGCGCCTCCCGCGGGATGAGCACCTGCACCGCGCCGGCGAGCGCCGAGCCGATGATGAGGGCGGGCATGACGGCGCGCAGCTCGATGACGAACTGCGCGATCGTGCGCCGCCACTTGCCGCCGGGCTCGTGGACGACGAGCTCGCACGTGTCGCGGAAGTGGTCGGTCAGCAGCGCGTCGGGCGAAGGATGCCGCGAGTAGAGCCAGCCGATGAGGTTGGCGATCGCGTACCCGCCGAGGATGCGGGCGATGAGGATGCCGTCGCTGAACCCGAACGCCTGGTGGGTCGTGATGATCACGATGGGGTTCACGATGGGCGCTGCGATGAGGAACGTCAGGGTCTCGGGCACCGAGAACCCGCGCATGAGGAGGCCGCGCGCGAACGGCACGTTGCCGCACTCGCAGACCGGGACGATCATGCCGAGCAGCGACAGCACAGCCCGCCGGGCCCACGCGCGGCGCGGCATCCATCGCTCGATGACGCCGGGCGGCACCCACACCTGCACGACGATCGACAGCACCACGCCGAGCGCCACGAACGGCATCGACTCGATCAGCACGCTGATCGCGAGGGTCAGGCCGTCCTGCGCGCGGGTGGGGAGGGATGCCGGGAACAGGGTCGGCGCGAGCCAGTCGACGAGGAACAGCCCGCCGATGACCGCAAGGCCCACGCAGAGCCACAGGAACGCACGGGCCTGGGGCGACGGCCCGAGGCGCGCGGTCGCCGGCTCGTATCGCGTCGCCGTCGGCCGCTGTGCCGGATCAGTGCGGGTCACGCTGCTCGGCGGTCGCGTCGGCGGCGGCCGCGCATGACGCGCACAGCCCGAAGATGTCGACCACGTGCTCGGCGTCGCGGAAGCCGTGGCGCTCGGCGGTGGCGCGTGCCCACTGCTCGACGTCGGTGGCCTCGATCTCGACCGTGAGGCCGCAGGAGCGGCAGATGAGGTGGTGGTGGTGTCCGGCGCTCACGCACGCGCGGTACAGCGCCTCGCCTTCGGGGCTCTGCAGCGAATCGGCGTCGCCCTGAGCCGCGAGGCCGGCAAGGGCGCGGTAGACGGTGGCCAGCCCGATGCCGGTGTTCTCGTCGCGGAGGGTGGCGTGCAGCGACTGCGCACTGACGAATCCGCGGGCGTCCGTCAGCGCTTCGCGCACGCGTTCGCGCTGCCACGTGTTGCGCTGGGCCATGCCCGGGAGTCTACCCGCGGCCCCTGTGCGCGAGCCGGGACGGGTCACGCCGGGACGCGGGTGACGCGGCCCCTGCGGGCGCCGATGCCGCGGCAGACGAGGTAGATGACGAACGAGATGGTGGTGATGTACGGGCTCACCGGCAGGGTGCCCATGACCGCGAGCAGGATGCCCCCGACAGCCGACACGAAGCCGAACAGGGCCGACAGCAGCGGCACCGACAGCGGGCCCGACGCGACGCGCATGGCCGCGGCCGCCGGTGTCACGAGCAGGGCCATCACGAGGAGCGCGCCGATGATGTGCACGGCGACGGCCACGATGAGGCCGAGCAGCAGCATGAACAGCAGCGAGACGGCCGTCGTGGGCACCCCGCGTGCGGCGGCGGACTGCGGGTCGAGCGAGTCGAAGCGCAGCGGCCGCCAGATGAGGAGCAGACCCAGCAGCACGAGCGCGCCGATGGCGACGAGCCACCACAGCTGCCCGGTCTGCACCGACACGATCTGCCCGGTCAGCAGGCTGAAGCTCGACGCGCTGCGCCCGTCGTAGAGCGACAGGAACAGGATGCCCAGACCCAGCCCGAACGGCATCAGCACGCCGATGATCGAGTTGCGGTCGCGCGCCCTGGCGCCGAGCAGCCCGATGATCGCGGCCGCGACGATCGATCCGACGATCGAGCCGGTGACGACGTCCACGCCGATGAGCAGGGCGGCCGCGGCGCCCGCGAACGACAGCTCGCTGATCCCGTGGACCGCGAACGCCATGTCGCGCTGCATGACGAAGACGCCGACGAGCCCGCCGACGAGGCCGAGCACGGCGCCCGCCCACAGCGAGTTCGAGACGAGGCCGAGAATCTCGCCGTAGTACGGCAGCCCGCCGAACATGGCGTCGGCGATGTCGCTCCAGTTCACAGGTGCGCCTCGCCCTCGTGGTGGTGGTGGGATGCCTCGGCATCCGGTGCACCGACGACGACGAGCCGGTCGCCGGCCCGGAGCACGAACACGTGCGCGCCGTACAGGGCGGTCAGCACGTCCGAGCGCAGCACCTCCTGTGGGGTGCCGAGGGTGAAGCGCCCGTTGGCGATGTAGAGGATGCGGTCGACCTTGCCCAGCAGCGGGTTGATGTCGTGGGTCACGAGCAGCACGGCCGCTCCGCGCTCGCGGCGGTGCCGGTCGATCAGGCCGATGACGGCCTGCTGGTTCGCGAGGTCGAGGCTCGTGAGGGGCTCGTCGCACAGCAGCAGGGGCGGGTCGTCGGCGAGGGCCTGGCCGGCGCGCAGCCGCTGCTGCTCGCCGCCCGACAGCTCGCCCACAGGCCGGTCGGCGAAGTCCTGCGCCCCGACCGCCTGGATGAGCGCATCGACGCGGGCACGGTCGCCACGACGCGGGATCGGCAGCCCGAACCGGTGGCCGTCGACCCCGAGGGTGACGAGGTCGCGGCCGCGCAGCGATGTGTCGCGGGGCAGCGGACGCGCCTGCGGCAGGTAGCCGATGCGGCGGTTGCCGCGGCCGTGCACGGGTTCCCCGAGCACCTCGATCGTGCCCTGCGAGAGCTCTTCGAGCCCGAGGATCGCGCGCAGCAGGGTCGTCTTGCCCGATCCGCTGGGTCCGAGGACGGCCACGAGCTCGCCGGGTCGCACGTCGAGGTCGAGCCCGGCCCACAGCTCCCGCTCGCCGCGCTGCAGCGCCGCGCCGCGGATGCTCAGGACGGGCGCGGCGCCCGACGCGGCCGCGCTCACGCCAGCGCCGCGCTCAGTGCTTCGATGTTCGCCTGCATCCACGAGACATAAGTCTCTCCCTTCGGGAGGGTCTCCGAGAACGCGATCGTCGGGACGCCGTGCTCGTCGGCCGCGTCGATGACGGCCTGCGTCTCGGCCCCGCCGGTCTGCGTGTTCGTGATGAGCACGCGGACCGAGCCGCCGCCGATGAGGTTCAGTGCCTCGAGCAGAGTCGCCGGCGCGACGTCCTGCTCCTCCTCGACGGCCTCGCTGAAGGCCTCGGGCGTGACGTTCACGAGCCCCGCGTCCTCGACGAGATAGCCGGGCACGGGTTCGGTCATGAACACCTGCTCGCCGCCGTGCGCGGACTCGATGTCGGCGAGGGCCGCGTCGAGGCCGTCGAGGTCGGCCCCGAACGCCTTCGCGTTCGCGGCGAAGTCCGATGCGTGCGCGGGGTCGAGCTCGGACAGCTGGTCGGCGATCGCCTTCGAGACCGCTCGCACGGTGTCCACGTCGTACCAGACGTGCTCGTTGAAGCCCTCGACGTGGGCGTGGTCCTCGTGACCGGCATCGGCGTGGTCGTCGTGCGCGTCCGCGGGCCAGGCCGGCGAGAGCTCCGCCGCGGTGATGACGGGCGCCTTCGTCCCGCTCGCGTCGATCAGCCCGGCGACGAACGCGTCGTAGCCGCCGCCGTTCTCGATGACGAGGTCGGCCTTCGACACGATGAGCTGGTCGCGCGCGCTCGGCTCGAACGAGTGCGGGTCCTGCGACGCGCTGGAGACGATCGAGGTCACGTCGACGGCGTCCCCGCCGATCTCGGCGGCGATCTGCCCGTACACGTTCGTCGAGGCGACGACCTGCAGGCGGCCGCCGTCTGCGCCGGCACTGCCGCCTGCGCATCCGGCGAGGACCAGGGTGGATGCCGCCGCGAGGCCGAGCAGGGTGAGCGCACGTCGAGACCGGTTCATGTCGCCCACTCTAATGTTAATGAGAATCGTTCTCAAATCGTCCGCGTTTCCCCTCCCGCGCTGGGCGCGCTACGTTCGGGTCGTGCGTCTGAAGGCCATCCGCCGACCCCTGCTCCTGGCACTGCCGTTCCAGGTGTCGATGATCGCGATCGCGCTGGTGATCGCCGCGGCCGGCCTCGAGGTCGAGATGCTGCTGACGGTGCTGCTCGCCGTGACGATGTGGGCGCCCGCGGCGGCGGAACTGGTGTTCCGCACGACGCTGCCGCGCGCGCTGCAGCTGCACTACCTGATCTTCATCGTCGCGGGGCCCTTCATGGGCAGCGCCCTGCACGTCTACTGGGTGATCGCCGACTGGGACACGCTCGTCCACTTCGACTCGGGCGTCCTGGTCGCCTGGCTGGGCATGCTGTGGCTTCGACGGGTCGAGGAGCGGCTGCAGGTCCCGCTTCCGACGTGGTTCGGACTCCTCGTCATCCAGTTGACGGCGATGGCCTTCGCCGCGGCATGGGAGATCTGCGAGTTCGCGAGCGACAGCATCCTCGGCACGACGGCGCAGCTGGGCAGCCTCGACGACACGATGGGCGACATCATGGCGGGCACCCTCGGCGGGCTGTTCGCCATCACCCTGCTGCTGATCCTCCGCCGCCCCCGGTCGGTGGCGCCGGCATCCCTCCTTCGCGCGAACCGCCGCACGGCCGACGCGGACGAAGCGCCGACCGCGCGCTGACCGGTCTCAGTCGAGCAGCAGCGCGGGCTCTTCGAGGATCGACGCGACGTCGGCGATGAACCGCGACATGCCGTCACCGTCGATCACGCGGTGGTCGAACGAACCGGCCACCGTCGTCACGAAGCGGGGCCGCACCTCGCCGTCGACGACCCACGGCTTCTGGCGGATCGTGCCCATGGCGACGATGCCGGCCTCGCCGGGGTTGATGATCGGGGTGCCGGCATCCATCCCGAACACGCCGATGTTCGTGATCGTGATGGTGCCGCCCTGCTGGTCGGCGGGGGTCGTCCTGCCCTCGCGCGCCGTCAGGGTGAGCTTCTCGAGGGCCTTGGCGAGCTCGCGCATCGACAGGTCCTGCGCGTCCTTGATGTTCGGCACCAGGAGGCCACGCGGCGTGGCGGCGGCGATGCCGAGGTTGACGTAGCGGCGCACACGGATCTCGGCGCCGCCCTCGGCGTCGACCCACGCGGCGTTCACCATGGGCGTGCGACGGGCGGCCCAGATCACGGCACGGGCCATGATGAGCAGCGGCGAGACGCGGATGTCGGCGAAGTCCGGGGAGGCCTTCAGCCGCTTGACGAGCTCCATCGTGCGGGTCGCGTCGACGTCGGTCCACACCGACACGTGCGGCGCCGAGTAGGCCGACTGCACCATGGCCGACGACGTCGCCTTGCGCACGCCCTTGACGGCGATGGTCTCTTCGCGGCCCGCCGCGTCGGGGGCGGGCGCCGACGGCGCGACGACCGGCGCCGTGCGGGCGGGCGCCGGAATGGTCTGCTCGCGCACGTCGCCCCACTCGGGCGTCTCGATGTTGCGGAACACGCTGGCCTGCGACGCATGCTTGACGACGTCGTCGCGGGTCACCTCGCCGGCCGGCCCGCTCGGCGTGACGGCGGTGAGATCCACCCCGAGGTCGCGCGCGAGCTTGCGGATCGGCGGCTTCGCGACGACGCCGACGGATGCCGCCACCCGCTCCTCGGCCGGGGCCGCCGGCTTGCGGCGACGCGACTGCACGTGCCCGCCGGTGCCGTAGCCCACGAGCACCGCACCTTCGCCAGCTTCCGCGGGTTCGGCCGGTGCGCCGTGCTCGGACTGGCCGACCGTCGCCGGGGATGCGGCATCCGCTCCTGCGCCGGAGGCGATCGTGATGATCGGGGCGCCGACGTCGACCGTGTCGCCCTCGGCGACCAGCAGCTCGCCGACCGTGCCCGCGAACGGCGACGGCAGCTCGACCAGCGACTTGGCGGTCTCGATCTCGACGAGCACGTCGTTGACGGCGACCTGGTCGCCGGCCGCCACGCGCCACTGTACGATCTCGGCCTCGGTGAGGCCTTCGCCGACGTCGGGGAGGACGAATGTCTGCGTGCTCATGGGAGCTCCGATCAGTAGGCCAGGGACCGGTCGACGGCCTCGAGGATGCGGTCCGCGTCGGGCAGGTAGACGCCCTCGAGCTTGGCCGCCGGGAAGGGGACGTCGAAGCCCGACACGCGCAGCACGGGGGCCTCGAGCGCGTAGAACGCCTGCTCCATGACGGTCGCGGCGACTTCGGAGCCCAGCGACGCGAAGCCCTGGGCCTCCTGCGCGTAGACCATGCGGCCGGTGCGGCGCACGGACTCCAGGATGGGGCCGTAGTCGATCGGCGAGAGGGAGCGCAGGTCGACGACCTCGATGCTCGTCCCCTCGGCCTCGGCGAGAGCGGCCGCCTGCAGCATCGTCGTGACCATCGCGCCGTGGCCGACGAGGGTGACGTCGGTGCCGCGACGCACGACGCGCGAGGCGTGGAGCGGCAGCGCACGGGCGGTCGTGTCGACCTCGCCCTTCATCCAGTACTTCGCCTTGGGCTCGAGGAAGATCACCGGGTCGGCCGACGCGATCGCATCCTGGATCATCCAGTAGCCGTCGTTCGGCGTCGAGGGGCTCACGACCCGCAGGCCCGGGGTGTGCGCGAAGTACGCCTCGGGGCTCTCCTGGTGGTGCTCGACGGCGCCGATGTGCCCGCCGTACGGGATGCGGATCACGACGGGCATCTGCACGGCGCCCTCGTGCCGGTTGGTGAGCTTCGCCAGCTGCGTCGTGATCTGGTCGAAGGCGGGGAACACGAACCCGTCGAACTGGATCTCGACGACAGGACGGAATCCCGCCATCGCGAGACCGATCGCGGTGCCGACGAGCCCGGACTCGGCAAGCGGGGTGTCGAGTACGCGGCGGTCGCCGAACTCGGCCTGCAGGCCCTCGGTCACGCGGAAGACGCCGCCGAGCTTGCCGATGTCCTCGCCCATGAGCAGCACGCGGTCGCTGCCAGCGAGCGATGCGCGCAGGCCTGCGTTGATCGCGCGGCTGAGCGGCAGGGTCTCGACGCCCGTCATGCCTGGCCTCCCTCGAAGGATGCCTCGTACGCGGCGAGCCACTGGCGCTGCTGCTCGATCAGCGGGTGCTCCTCGGAGTAGACGTGGGCGAACATCGAGTCGGCCTCCAGGCCGTCGAGGGCGTTCGTGCGCTCGCGGATGTCGGACGCGAGCGCCTCGGCCTCGGCATCCACGTCCGCGAAGAACGCGTCGGACGCACCCCGGCCGAGGAGGAACGCCTTCATGCGGGCCAGCGGGTCGCGGCGGCGCCACGACTCCTCCTCGTCGGAGGTGCGGTACTTGGTCGGGTCGTCGCTCGTGGTGTGGGCGCCCAGCCGATAGGTCATCGCCTCGATCGCGCGCGGGCCCTCGCCCGAACGCGCTTCGTCGAGTGCGGCCCGCGTGACCGCCCAGCTGGCGAGCACGTCGTTGCCGTCGACGCGGATGCTGGGCATGCCGTAGCCCTCGCCGCGCTTGTACAGCGGCGAGCGCGACTGCGTGGCGACGGGCACCGAGATCGCCCACTGGTTGTTCTGCAGGAAGAACACCTCGGGAGTGCGGTAGCTCGCCGCGAACACCATGGCCTCGTGCACGTCGCCCTGGCTGGACGCGCCGTCGCCGTAGTAGACGATGACCGCCTCGTCGCGCTCGGGGTCGCCGGTGCCGCAGCGGCCGTCGAACACGAGGCCCATGCCGAAGCCGGTGGCGTGCAGCGTCTGCGCGCCGAGGACGAGCGTGTAGATGCGGGTGTTGCCGTTGGCGGGATCGGTCGGGTCCCAGCCGCCGTGCGTGAGCCCGCGCATCACGCGGATGATGTCGATCGGGTCGACGCCGCGGATGCGAGTGGCCACGTGCTCGCGGTACGAGGGGAAGAGGTGGTCCTGCGGGCGTGCGGCGCGCGCCGACCCGACCTGGGCGGCCTCCTGCCCGTAGCTCGGCGGCCACAGGGCGAGCTGCCCCTGGCGCTGCAGGTTCGTGGCCTGCACGTCGAACGCGCGGATGACCGCCATGTCGCGGTAGAACGTCTCGAGGTCGGCATCCGCCAGGCCGTCGACGGCCTCTCGATAGCGCTCGGCGGCGGGGGTGGGCGCGAAGGTCCCGTCCGCTTCGAGGAAGCGGACGACGGGGGCGTCGGTGTCGGCGGTACCGGCGGCCGCTGCCGTGGCGTCGGTCATCACCGAGTCTTCAGGCGGGGTCACCGTTCTACGCTAGCCCGCGTCCGGCGTGGCCTTCTGGGAGGTCTTTCACAACGGATGCCGCGATCCGTAGGACCTTCTCGACAGACTCTTCTTCGCCGACGGAGATCCGGATGCCGTCGCCCGCGAACGGCCGGACGATCAGGCCGGCCTCTTCGAAGGCGCCTGCGATGGCGAGCGTCTCGTCTCCGGCGGGCAGCCACACGAAGTTGCCCTGGGCCACCGGAATGACCCAGCCGGCGTCGCGCAGCGCCGCGGCGAGGCGGTCACGGCGCTCGGCGATGATCCCCACGCGCTCGAGCAGCTCGTCTTCGACGTCGAGGCTCGCGAGCGCAGCCTCCTCGCCGAACGCGGTCACCGACAGCGGGATCGCGGTGCTGCGGGCGGCGTCGAGGATGCGGGGGTGGCCGACGGCGTAGCCGACTCGGAGGCCGGCGAGCCCGTAGGCCTTCGAGAACGTGCGCAGCACGACGACGTTGGGGTGCGCCCCGCCGGCGAGCACGGTCGCTCCCTTGACGGCGTCGGGGTCGGTGACGAACTCGGCGTACGCCTCGTCGAGGATCACCAGGACGTCAGCGGGCACCTTCGCGATGAAGGCGTCGAACTCGGCCTGCGTGACGATCGGTCCGGTCGGGTTGTTGGGGCTGCAGACGATGATCGCGCGCGTGCGGTCGGTGACGGCTGCGGCCATGGCGTCGAGATCGTGGCGCGCACCCTCGGCCAGCGGCACCTGCACGGCGTCCGCGCCGGCGACGACCGCGAGCCACGGGTACGCCTCGAACGACCGCCACGCGTACATGACCTCGTCGCCGGGTCCGGCGGTCGCCAGCACCAGCTGCGCGAGGATCGAGACGCTGCCCGCACCGATGTGCACGCCGTCGGGTCCGACGCCGAACCGCTCGCCGAGCCGCTCGCGCAGGCGTGCGGCGGTCGCGTCGGGGTAGCGGTTGAGGGCGGTGGCGGCCTGCACGCGCTGGAGAACGCCGGGGAGCGGGTCGAAGGGGTTCTCGTTGCTCGACAGCTTGAACGCTTCGGCGCCGGCCTGCTTGCCCTGCTTGTACGGCGGCAGCGCGGCGACCTCGGGGCGCACGCGGACGGGGATCTCGGGAGCGTCGGTCACCGGCCCAGTCTACGAACGGCACCCCTCGCGCGGGTGCACCAGGTGCTGGCCCCTGGCGGATGCCCGTGGAAGACTGGCCGCACTATGGGCTTCCTTCTCCGCGTCGTCGTCAACGCGTTCGCGATCTGGGTCGTGACCCTCATCCCGGCGCTCCAGGTCACCGTCGTGCCGTTCCCGCCGGGCGAGACGCTGCAGATGGTGCTGACGCTGCTCGTCGTCGCCGCGATCTTCGCCCTCGTGAACACGATCATCGGCACCGTCATCAAGGTGCTGGCGTTCCCCATCTACATCCTGACCCTCGGCCTCATCGGCCTGCTGATCAACGCCTTCCTGCTGTGGCTGACGGCCTGGCTCACGCACTGGTGGAACTGGGGCCTGCGCGTCGAGGACTTCTGGTGGGGCGTGGTCGCGGCGATCATCATCTCGCTCATCAATTGGATCTTCGGCATCATCCTGCGGCCCAAGAAGGACTGATCCGCCTCATCCGCGCACCGCGGCGTACTCGCTGACCTCGACCGACTCGGCCTGGGCCAGCTCCGCGAAGACGTCGTGGACGCCCGCGACCCGCGGATCCCCTGACGAGTCGACGAGCTCGGCGGTCTCGGTGTACGCCGTCAGCCGGTGGGCGGGCCACAGCACGTCGTCGGGATCGCTGTCGGGGTCGTACACGCGCTCGGCGACGAAACTGCCCGCACTCCCCACCGTCTCGCCGTGGCCGCCGCCGGCCAGCGCCGCCACGGGGTCGTCGCTGTGACGCACCACGACGCTGAGCGTGCCCGACCCGACGTCGGCATCGACGGGTGAGCCGAGAGACACCAGTGTCTGCACGTCGAAGTCGCCCTCCAGCGCGAGGTGCGCGCCGATCATCGCGCCCTGCGAGAACGCGACGACGTGCACCTCGTCACCCGGCTCGACGCCCGCCGCGGCGAGCGCCGCCTCGGTGGCCGCGTACGAATCGGACGTCTTGCCCGCATAGAGCTCTGCATTCGACAGGTTGTCCCACGGCTCGTCGCCGCCGATCGCTCCGGACTGCATGCCCGCGATGTAGACGACCGACTTCGTCGTCCCGTCCGCCATCGCGTACCTCTCCACGCGCACGCGCGCCGCACCGTCGCCCGGGATCCGCGCCGCTGCCGCCGCGAGGCTCTGCGGCGCGACCGTGGCCGGCGGCCTGGATGACGACGGCGGCGCCACGCCGACCGCGGGTGCGCCGGCGCCGCCCGGAGCGACCGAGGGGATGCTGCCGCCCGGTGCCGCGGGAGCCACCGCGGTGACCGTGACCGGTCCGGCGGAGCCCGACAGCCGCGCCTCCCGCGACAGCCGACCGGTGCCCGCGAGACCGAGGAACGCCGTGCCGGCGAAGGTGAGCGCCCCGAGTCCCGCGCCGCCGATGACAGCCGCCTGGGGGCCGAACTCGTCACCGACGCCCACACCCCAGCGCGTCGCCTGGCGCACGAGCTCGTGCTGCCATTCGGTGGCGAAGCCGTGCTGCGCCGAGAAGGCCTGGGCGGCGGCATCCGGATACTCCGCGATCACCGCCGCCCGACGCGACTCCAGCATGCCGATCAGGACCGGATCGCCCGCCGCCTGCGCGGCGCGCAGCTGCACGTCGAGCTCGACCACCTCGTACCCCGCGGCCGCGCCGCGCAGGGCCTCGGCGATCGCCTGTGCCTCGTCCTGCACGTCGCGCAGTCCCGCCGAGAGGACGCTGGCCGCGGATGCGGCGTCCCACCCGTATCGGCGCTCGGCCAGCAGCATGTTCTGCAGCGACCCCAGCCTCATGCGGATGCCGTCGAGCTCGAGCCGGGCACCGACGAACCTGTCGGCGGTCTCGCGCAGGGTCCACGTGTCGACCGCGACCGCGCCGCCGCTGCGGATCTGCAGCGCCCCGTCGCTGTCGGGCGCGAGGTCGTTCAGCGTCCCGAAGACGCCCTCGTCGGCGCTCTGGCGCCCCGGCTGACTGAGCTCCGCGCCAGGGTCGAACACGTGCTGCGGGTCAGGCGCGTCCGCGGTCACCGCACGCCCCCGGCGAACGGGGACAGGGCCGACTCGGCGAAAGCGGCACGGTCGCAGGCATGGGAGGCGTCCAGCCGCAGGGTCTCGGCCAGGCAGCGCAGTCCCGACACGTTGCCCGCCCACGTGTCGGCGCGCTCGTGGAACGCGGTCGCGGCCTTCGCCTGCCAGGCCGTCTCGCCCGAGAGCCGGCGGGCGAAGGCTGAGGCGTCTTCGAGTCTCTCGATCAGTCGGACGAGTTCGCGCACCACGATGGCCAGCTGATGGGATGCCGGCTCGTCGCCTGTAAAGGTCGTCACGGGTTCATCGTGTCGGCGTCGCGCATCCGGCGGCCGGCCGTTGCGCGCTTCTGTGGACGATCCGCGCAGGCAGCCGGATGTGGAGGAGGGGGGCGCCCCCCCCCCCGGGGGGGGCCCCCCCCCCAAACAACCCCCCCCCCCCCCCCCGCCCCGGGCCCCCCCGCCGGAGGCCCCAGACAGGCCCCCCCCCCG
>NZ_JBQCIP010000244.1:0-5193 GCF_051953575.1 Microbacterium sp. | reverse complement strand
GACCGGATTGCGGTCGAACGGGTAGCCCGGGTACAGCTCGTCGATCTGCTCCTGGGTGAAGTCCGACGCGAGCACGGCGCGCTCGGTCTCGGCCTCGATGTTGCTGCGGAGGTCCCAGGCCATCGCCTTCAGCCAGGCGACCGAGTCGGCGGGGGTCCACGGCTCGATCTTGTAGTCGGGGTTCTGCAGCCCGAGCACGGCGTATTCGAACGACGCGTCGGCACCCTGGTGCTCGGCGAGGTAGGCGTTCACGCCGTCGGCGTACGCGTCGTAGTAGCCCCGTTCGGTGTCGCTGAGCGCCTCGACCTCCTGCTCGGCGATCTCGTGCCAGCCGAGGGTGCGCAGGAACTTGTCGGTGCCGAGCTGCGATTCGCCGAACAGCTCCGACAGCCGGCCGCTCGTGACGTGGCGGCGGAAGTCCATCTCCCAGAAGCGGTCCTGCGCCTGCACGTAGCCCTGCGCGAAGAACAGGTCGTGCGAAGAGCCGGCGGTGATGGTGGGGATGCCGAGAGCGTCGCGCTGCACCGTCACCTCGTCGTCGAGGCCCGTGACCGTGACCTCTCCGCTCAGCTGCGGGAAGGAGCGCTGCACCGTGTAGGTGATGAACCCGACCGCGACGAGGGCGATGACGACCACCGCGGTGACGATGGAGAACAGGGTGATGCCGATGGTGCGGCCCACCGAGCGGCGCTTCACGGTGTCGTCGGTGGCGTAGGGCGAGGCGGGGGGCTTCGACATTGAGAGCTTTCCGGGCTGAGGGGGACACGCGGTGCCGGGCACTGCGAGACGGGGTATCGCATGCGTTCGGGCGCACGCGGACTGTTTCGCATCGTATCCCCGACGTGCCCCTGGAGCCGAATCGCGCTCGCTTTTCGCCCGCGATCGGCCAGTTGGGTGCCCAGAATCACAGCGAAGGGATGCCGGGCGCCCGGCTGGGCCCACGCGGGTGGAGGGGCCGTGGGGACCCTTCGCCGGCGTGTCAGCCGATCACGCTCGGCTGCAGGTCGCGCAGCGTGCGGAAGTGGGTCATGCGGGTCACCCCGATGGCGGCGAGCACGCCGGCGCCGACGAGCCAGGCCACGAGCACGGTGAGGTCGAGCCAGACACGGTCGGCGTTGCCGCCGTACATCACCTGTCTCATCGCGTCGACGACGTAGCCCATGGGCAGCACATGGTGCAGCGCCGCGAGAGGCGCCGGCAGTGTCTGCCAGGGGAACGTGCCTCCGGCCGTCACGAGCTGCAGCACCATGAGCACCAGGCCCAGGAACTGCCCGACCGAGCCGAGCCAGACGTTCAGCGCCAGGACGATCGCGGCGTAAGTGGCCGATGCGAGGAGCAGGATGCCGAGGGTCGCGAGTGGATGCGCGAACGAGAATCCGAGCGCGAGCGCGAGCACGCCGAACAGCCCGAGCATCTGCACGCCGCCGAGGAGCGCCGGAGTCGCCCAGCCCGCCAGCGTGATGCGGATCGGCGAATGCAGGGCCGTGACCGCGCGCTTGGAGACCGGCTTCACGATGAGGAACAGCGCGTAGATGCCGATCCATCCGGCCAGAGCGGCGAAGAAGGGAGCGAGTCCCGCACCGTAGTTCTGCGCCTGCGTCAGCGACGAGCGCTCGACGTCGACCGGGGTGGCCAGCGTGTCGGCCTGCTTGGCCCGCGTGTCGGCGTCGTAAGACGGCAGCTGGGCGGCACCGGAGCTCAGGCCGTCGCGCAGCTGGGTGGCGCCGTCCTCGAGCTGGGTGAGGCCGCTGTCGAGCGTCGTCGCCCCGTCGCGCAGCTGAGCCGAACCGTCGCGCAGCTGTGCTGCGCCGTCCGCGGCGGTCGCCGAGCCGGCGGCGAGGGTCGCCGCGCCGCCCGACACCTGCTGCGCGCCGTCGTTGAGCCGGTCGATCTGCGCCACGGCGCCCTGCACGCGTTGGTCGACGGCCGTGATGCGCGCGCCGAGCGGGTCGAGTGTCGTCAGCACCTCGTCGATCTGCGCCTGGTCGAGCCCGGCCTCGGCGAGCTTGGCTGCGAGGTCGCTGCGCGCCTGCGGCAGTGCGGCCGTGGCCGACGTGGATGCCGAGCCGACGCGGTCGGCGATGCCGGCGAGCTGCGCGGTGCCGTCGGCGACCTGCGCAGCGCCCGACGACAGCTGCGCCGCACCGTCGCGCAGCTGCGCGGTGCCGTCGGCCAGCCGGGTGGCCCCGTCGTTGAGCTGGGTCGCCCCGTCGGCGAGCTGCGTCGCGCCGTCGCCCGCCTGTGCCAGGCCGTCGACCAGCTGCCCCGCCCCGGCGGCGGCATCGGTCAGCTGCACCCGGATCGTGTCGAGCGCGTCGAGCATCGTGAGCCCCGCCTCGGCCACGACCTTCTCGGTGACGGTGGTCTTGATCTTCTCGACCGCCTGCGTGCCGATCGTCGAGGCGAGGTAGTTGTTGGCGTCGCTCGTGTGCAGCACGATGTCGGCGGGATGCGGGTCGCCCGACGTGATCGACGCGATGGATGCCGTGAAGTCGGCCGGCAGCTCGACCCCGAAGTCGTAGGTGCCGTCGTCGAGGCCCGCGTTCATCTCGTCGGCGGTCGTCAGGTGCCAGTCGAACGAGCCGTCCTCGATGAGCTCCTGGGCGACCTCGTCGCCGAGGTTGCGGTCGGTGCCGTTGAGGTCTGCGCCGGTGTCGGCGACGACGAGCGCGACCGGCACCTGGTCGAGCTGGCCGTACGGGTCGCGGTTGGCCCACAGGTACAGCCCGCCGTACAGGATCGGGACGGCGATCAGCGCGACGAGCGCGATGAGCGACATGCGCGTGGAGGTGAGCCGGCGCAGCTCGGCGAGGATCATCTGCGGGACCTTCATGCCCGGCCCCCCTTCGTGCGCGCGGTGAGTCTGCGCAGCCGCGGGCCGTGCCCGGCGCGCCGCGCCTCGAGGGGTTCGGCGGCGGGGAGCGCGACAACCCGCTGCGACGCCTGCCCGGCGATCACGAGCACCGCGAACCCGCGGGCGGCGAACTCCTCGGCGATCGCCCACCAGGCCTCGGGCTCGCCGCCGTGACGATCGGGCGAGACGAGCACGAAGCCCTGGACGCCCTTGCGGAGCACCGCGAGCTCGCACAGTGCGCGCACGCGGTCGGCGGGGTCGACGTTCGAGACGGGAAGGGATGCCGCCTCGGCGAGGCCGTTGTCGGCCAGCCAGTTCTGCACGGCGATGGGGTGCGAACGGCGCCCGGCGAACATGAGCTCCTCGGCGACCACACCGGCGAGGGTGACGTTCGGCTCGGGCTCGGACACCTCGGGCGCGTCGACCAGGGCGACGCGTGCGCGCAGGGCCGAGGCATCCACCTTTCCGTCGAGCTCGACGCGACCCGTGTCGGGCCGCATGCGGCCCGAGGCGATGAGGCCGAGCACCGTCGGACGCTGCTCGGTCTCGGCGGCGACCAGGGTCGCGGTGCCGGACGCGTAAGAGGTCGAGGTGACGGGCAAGGCGTGTTCGCGACGGCCCTTGCCGACCGCGTCGAGCACGACCCTCACGCGCTCGCCGCCTCGGTGTCGGCGAGGATGTCGGGATGCGTGTCGAGCAGGGCCTCGGCCTGCCGCCACGACAGGCCGGCGATGCTGAGCACGGCGCGTACCGCGAGAGTCCGCGCCTCGGGCGACGAGGCGTCGATGCGGGTGATGACGGTGCGCGCGGTCTCTTCGACCAGGCGCGCGAGCGTGGGTGCGGCGACATCGGTGCGGAGCACCTCGGCGTCCTGCCCCTCGCGGACGATGCGCACGACGGTGCGGCGCAGCGGCGCCAGGGCGGCCGCGGTCTCTTCGAGATGCGCCTCGTCGAGCGCGATGGCGGCGAGCACCTGCACGTGCGCGGCCTCGTTCCACAGCGCGGCGGCCAGGCGGGCGAGCGCGACGCGCGCGTCGACATCGTCGATGGTCGCCGCGACGGCGTTGAAGCGGGCGGCGCCCTGGGCGACCAGCTCGCTCACGAGCGCGTCGCGGTCGTCGAAGTGGCCGTAGAGGGCCCGGCGCGAGAGGCCAGCCTGCCGGGCGATCGCATCGACCGAGGCGCGGGGATCGTGCGCGAGGGCGACGTGGGCTGCAGCGAGGATGCCGGCACGGTTCTCGCGGGCATCGCGCCGCGGCGGGCGCGCGACATCGGTGGAGGTCATGCCTCCATGCTACGCAACTTGCACAGCAGTGTGCAAGTTATTCAGGTGATGCTCAGTCGGTGCCGAGATCGAAGGCCGACGCCTCGTTGACGGCGTCCGTCGCATCGGCGAGCTCTTCTCCCGCGGCCGACAGCGGCGTCGCGCTCTCGGTGATCTCGCCCGCCTCGCCCTGCGACAGATGGCCGACGAGCTCGCCGGTCGCGCCGCCGATGATGCCGGCCGCCGCATAGTGCTCCAGGCGCACGCGCGAGTCGGCGATGTCGAGGTTGCGCATCGTGAGCTGGCCGATGCGGTCGGTCGGACCGAACGCAGCGTCGCCGACGCGCTCCATCGACAGCTTCTCGGGGTGGTACGACAGGCGCGGGCCGTCGGTGTCGAGGATCGTGTAGTCCTCGCCGCGGCGCAGACGCAGCGTCACCGAGCCGGTGATCGTCGAGCCCACCCACTTCTGGATCGACTCGCGCAGCATGAGCGACTGCGGCTCGAGCCAGCGGCCTTCGTACATCAGGCGGCCCAGGCGGCGACCCTGCTCGTGGTAGGTGGCGAGCGTGTCTTCGTTCAGGATGCCGTTGACCAGGCGCTCGTACGCCGTGAACAGCAGCGCCATCCCCGGGGCCTCGTAGATGCCGCGCGACTTCGCCTCGATGATGCGGTTCTCGATCTGGTCGCTCATGCCGAGGCCGTGGCGCCCGCCGATGCGGTTCGCCTCGAACACCAGGGCGACCGGGTCGCTGAACTCGACGCCGTTGAGGGCGACCGGGCGGCCGGCGTCGAACGTCACCGTGACGTCTTCGGTCTCGATCTCGACCGACGGGTCCCAGAAGCGGACGCCCATGATGGGCTCGACGGTCTCGAGCGAGACGTCCAGGTGCTCCAGCGTCTTCGCCTCGTGCGTGGCGCCCCAGATGTTGGCGTCGGTCGAGTAGGCCTTCTCGGCGGAGTCGCGGTACGGGAAGCCGTGCTCGACGAGCCACTCGCTCATCTCTTTGCGGCCGCCGAGCTGCGTGACGAAGTCGGCGTCGAGCCACGGCTTGTAGATGCGCAGCGCGGGGTT
>NZ_JBQCIP010000243.1:0-3883 GCF_051953575.1 Microbacterium sp. | reverse complement strand
CCCCCTCCTGCAAGGCAGCGCCGCCACGGCGCGTGCCTGACTCGAAAGGTGCCACCGGCTCCATGGACTTCGCTGCCTTCCTGAGCAACTACGGCCTCATCATCCTGCTGGTCGTGCTCCTCGTCTTCATGTTCTGGAGCTCCCGCCGCCGTATGCAGAAGCAGAAGGCCGAGCAGGAGCAGAAGGCGCGCCAGACTGTGCCCGGCTCGGAGGTCCTCCTTCAGGGCGGCCTGTACGGCACGATCGTGTCGTACGACGCCGAGAACCTCGACCAGCCCGCGATCGTCGAGCTCGCGCCCGGCGTCGAGATCAAGGTCCACAGCCAGGCGATCCTGCGTGTCGTGACCCCCGGCGCCGACGCCGTCACCGAGGACGAGTACCTCGAGGCCGAAGAGAGCCACGCCGAGTACGCCGAGGGCGTCGCCAACGGCGACATCAGCTCGATCAGCGACGACGCCGCCGCGGCGAAGGACAAGGACGCCGACAAGGGCGACGCCGCGTCCGGCACCAAGGCACAGGACTAAGTCTCACCGTTCGCCCGTTCGGGCACTCCAGAAAGCGAAGACGTGGCGACATCCACTCCCGTCCGGCATGCGTGGCGCGCGCTGACCGGCCTCCTCGTCATCACGGCGATCCTGTTCGGCGTCAACGCCATCGGCGTCATGCTCGGCAAGAGCTCGTGGGTGCCGTCCCTCGCGCTCGACCTGCAGGGCGGCACGCAGATCGTGCTGGAGGCCGAGACGGCCAGCGGCGCCGATCCGACCGCCGAGCAGATGGAGCAGGCCGTCACGATCATCCGCCAGCGCGTCGACGCCTCGGGCGTCGGCGAGGCCGACGTAACCACGCAGGCCGGCAACCAGATCGTCGTGCAGATCCCCGGCCAGGCGGACGACGAGACGCGCAACCGCATCGAGGCGTCCGCTCAGCTGCAGCTGCGTGCCGTGCTGTACACCGGCGCACCCGCGAACACGTTCGTCGGCGACGACGGCAACGCGACGCCGTACCCGACGCCGGACCCGTCGCTCCAGGCCACTCCGACCGCGTCGCCGACCAACGGCAGCGACCCCGCGTGGATCACGCCGGCGCTGCAGGCCGAGTACCTCGCGTACGACTGCTCGGACCCGGCGAACGACCCGGCCAACGCCCCCAAGGATGAGCCGCTCATCACGTGCGACAAGGACGGCACGGTCAAGTACATCCTCGGACCGGTCGAGCTGGACGGCTCGTCCATCGACGACGCAACGTTCGGTCTGCAGACCAACAACAACCAGTGGGCCGTCAACCTGCAGTTCGACGCCGACGGCACCAAGACCTTCGGCGAGATCAGCCAGCGCCTCTACGGCGCGACCGCACCGCTGAACCAGTTCGCGTTCGTGCTCGACGGCTACGTGCTGTCGGCCCCGTCGATGAACGGCGTGATCCTCGACGGCAAGCCCAGCATCACGGGCAGCTTCACGCAGGAGAGCGCCAAGGTGCTCGCGGACCAGCTGAAGTACGGCGCCCTGCCGCTGAGCTTCACGGTCGTGAGCTCGGACTCCGTGTCGGCCACGCTGGGCTCGCAGCAGCTCATGATCGGCCTCATCGCGGGACTCATCGGTCTGGCGCTCGTGGCGATCTACTCGCTGATCGTCTACCGCGCGCTCGGGTTCATCATCATCGCGTCCCTCGTCGTGATGGCCGTGCTGACGTACATCACGCTCTGCATCCTGGCGTGGCGCATGGGCTTCCGCCTGTCGCTCGCCGGCGTCGCTGGCCTCATCGTGACGATCGGCTTCACCGCCGACTCCTTCATCGTCTACTTCGAGCGCATCCGCGACGAGCTGCGAGACGGCAAGTCGATCACGGCCGCGGTCGAGGACGGCTGGGGTCGCGCGAAGCGCACGATCTACATCTCGAAGTCGATCAACGTCCTCGCGGCCATCGTGCTGTACATCCTCGCGGATGCCACGGTCAAGGGATTCGCCTTCACCCTCGGTCTCACGACCGCGATCGACGTCCTGATCTTCATCCTGTTCACCCACCCGGTGCTGCAGCTGCTGGCGCGGACCAAGTTCTTCGGCTCGGGCCACCCACTCTCGGGCCTGGACCCCACGGCGCTCGGTGCCGTCTACCGCGGCCGCGCGCAGTTCCGCGACCCGGTGCTCACCACCGGCACCGCGGGACGCCGCAACGCCAAGTCCCGCGGCGAGGCCGCACGTCGCCAGACGATCGCCGAGCGCAAGCAGGCGGAGCAGGCGGCCGCCGAGAGCGGCGGTAAACCGGTCACGACCGTCAAGGAGGGGGACGACTGATGCGCTCCATGAACCAGCTCGGCAACGACCTCTACTCCGGCAAGACCTCGTTCCCGTTCGTCGGCCGGCGGCGGCTGTGGTTCCTCATCGCCGCGATCCTGGTCGTCGCCTCGGCCCTCGTGCCGATCTTCCGCCCCATCCAGTTCTCGATCGAGTTCACGGGTGGATCGCAGTTCACCGTGAGCGGCGTGGCGACGCCGGTCGACCAGCTGCTCGCGACCGAGGCCGTCCACTCTGTGGTGCCCGACGCGACCACGAAGGTCACCACGATCGGCGAGGACACCGTGCGTGTGCAGACCGATCAGCTCGAGTCGCACGAGAGCCGCCAGGTGTCGGAGGCCCTCGCCAAGGCCTACGACGTGCCGACCGACGAGGTCAGCGCCTCGTTCATCGGCCCGAGCTGGGGCGCGGACGTCACCCGCCAGTCGCTGTGGGGTCTCGCGATCTTCCTCGCGCTGACGTTCCTGATCCTCGCGCTGTACTTCCGCACCTGGAAGATGTCGGTCTCGGCCATCATCGGCCTCGTGGACGTGCTCGTGATCACGATCGGCATCTACGCGGTGTTCGGCTTCGAGATCTCGCCCGCGGCCGTCATCGGCTTCCTGACGATCCTGTCGTACGCCCTGTACGACACGACGGTCGTGTTCGACAAGATCAGGGAGAACACCAGTGAGGACGGGGAGGTGTCGGGCCGCACCTTCGGCGAGTCCGTCAACCTCGCGGTGAACCAGACCCTCGTCCGCTCGATCAATACCACGGTGGTGGCGGTCCTGCCGACCGGCGCGATCCTGTTCATCGGCTTGGTGTGGGTGGGGGCGCAGACGCTCACCGACCTGTCGCTCGCGATCTTCGTGGGCACGATCGTCGCCGCCTACTCGACCCTGTTCGTCGCATCGCCGCTGTACTCGCTGCTGCGTGAGAACGAGCCGGCCATCAAGACGCGCGACGCGCGCGTGCTCGACGCCCGCGCCCTCGCGGGCACCCCGGTCTGAACGCGACGACTGGGCCGGTGATGCCGGCCCAGTCGTCCGCGGTCGGGTGCACCCGCCCGCGGGCGTAGGATTGTGGGATTCGGCTGAGGGAGGGGATTCGTGTGACCGAGACCATCCCGCCCGCCCAGTCGTCCTCGCTGCGCCGCCTCGTGCCGCGGATATTCTCGCGATCCGCACGCCGCGACGATGTCGAGCAACTGCTTCGGACAGTGCGGACGCACCATCCCAAGGGTGATCTCTCGATCATCGAGCGCGCCTACTCGGTGGCCGAGCGCGCGCACTCCGGTCAGGCCCGGCAGAGCGGCGAGCCGTACATCACGCACCCGCTCGCTGTGGCGCAGATCCTCGCCGACTTGGGGTTGGGCCCGCGCGCGATCGCCGCGGCGCTGCTGCACGACACCGTCGAAGACACGGACTACTCGCTCGAGACGCTCACCGCCGAGTTCGGCGACGAGGTCGCGATGCTCGTGGACGGCGTCACCAAGCTCGACAAGGTCAAGTACGGCGAGAGCGCGCAGGCCGAGACTGTCCGCAAGATGATCGTCGCGATGTCGCGCGACATCCGCGTGCTCCTCATCAAGCTCGCGGACCGGCTCCACA
>NZ_JBQCIP010000242.1:0-4188 GCF_051953575.1 Microbacterium sp. | reverse complement strand
GGCTGTGAGCCGTCCTACTCCCACAGACGGCGCGAGCCGCGATGAGGTGCATCCCGTGACTGCTGCAGCAGACCCCCAGCCCGAGACCGACGCCCCCGAGCTCCCCGAGAACGGCGAGCCCGAGACGACGTCCACGCCCGCCGAGATCCCGGTCGCCGACGAAGCCGTCGCCGACGAGACCGTCGAAGCGGATGCCGCCGCCGCTGAGGCTCCCGAGACCGCCGATGCGGAGGCCGCTGATGCGGAGGCCGCCGACACCGAGGCCGCTGATGCGGAGGCCGGCGTCGACGTGGTCGAGATCGTCGAGGTCGTCGAGGACGCGGAGGGCGATGTGGTCGCCGTCGAGGTGACCGAGATCGTGGTCGAGGCATCCGCGCCGACGGCCGAGGGCGGCTCGGACGAGCCGTGGGGCCGCGTCGACGAGGACGGCACGGTGTCGGTGCGCGAAGCCGGCGGCTGGCGCGTCGTCGGCCAGTACCCGGACGGCTCTCCCGAAGAGGCGCTCGCCTACTTCGAGCGCAAGTACGCCGACCTCGCCAGCGAGGTGACGCTCCTCGAGGTGCGCCACCGCCGCGGCGGGGCGTCCGCCTCGGATCTGCGGGCCACCGCACGGACCATCAACGGCAAGCTCGACGGCGCCGCCGCCGTCGGCGATCTCGCGAGCCTCGTGGCACGCGTCGCCGCCCTGACCGAGACCCTCGCCGCACAGTCCGAGACCGAGGCCGTCGCCGCGCGCGAGGCCGTGGACGACGCCGTCAAGGCGCGCACCGAGCTCGTGGAGAAGGCCGAGGCCCTCGCCGCACGCGACCCGCGCACCGTGCAGTGGAAGCAGGCGACCGCCGAGATCAACGGCCTGTTCGACCAGTGGCAGTCGCAGCAGCAGAACGGCCCGCGCCTGCCGAAGTCGACCGCCCAGCAGCTCTGGAAGCGTTTCCGCGACGCGCGCGCCACGGTCGACAAGCACCGCCGGGCGTTCTACGCCGAGCTGGACGAGGCGCACAAGGGCGTCCGCGACCGCAAGACGCGTCTGGTCGAGAAGGCGGAGGCTCTCGCCCCCAAGGGCGAGGACGGCATCCCCGCCTACCGCGACCTGCTCGACGAGTGGAAGACCGCCGGCCGTGCCGGCAAGAAGGTCGACGACGCGCTGTGGGCACGGTTCAAGGCCGCCGGCGATGCGCTGTACGGCGCTCGCGTCGAGCGCGAGGCCGCGGACGCCGAAGCGTCGCGGGAGAAGATCGAGGCCAAGCGCGCCCTGCTCGACGAAGCCAAGGCCGTCGGCGACGAGCGTGACATCGCGAAGGCGCGGTCGATCCTGACGGGCATCCAGCGCCGGTGGGACGAGATCGGTCGCATCTTCCCGCGCGACGCCGAGCGCTCGCTCGACGACGAGCTGCGTCGCATCGAGAACGCCCTCCGCGGGCGCGAGGACGCCGATTGGAAGCGCAACGACCCCGAGCAGAAGGCGCGTGCCAACGACATGACGCGTCAGCTCACCGACGCGATCCAGAAGCTCGAGGACGAACTGGCAGCCGCCCAGAAGTCCGGCGACAAGAAGGCGATCGCTCAGGCATCGGACGCGCTGGAAGCCCGCAAGTCGTGGCTCAAGGCGCTCGGCGGCTGACCCGCATCCTCTCGGATCTCAGGCCTCCGGCCGGCACCACGTGCCGCCGGAGGCCTTTTCGGTCGGTTGTCCACAGCCGAGCGCGCACGGCAACCGGCGGCCGACCGGAGTGCGGCACACTTCACGCATGGGCTCGCCGTTCCTCTACTTCGCCGATGACCGGCTCTCGCGCGCAGAACTGACCGCCGCCTGCCTGGACGGGCACCTCGTCGAGCTCGGCGACGCCTACATCCCGGCCGACGCCGTCGAGACGACCGCGCTACGCGCCGGTGCGCTCACGCGGCTGCTCGGCGACACGCTGGCCGCCACGCATCTCAGCGCCGCCTGGATCCATGGCGGACTCCCCCAGCCGCCGGCGCGCCACACTGTGCAGCGCGGTGTCGCCCGCCGCCTGCATGTCATGCCCGACCGGCATGTCGTGTACCGCGATGTGGCGGTGCCCGCCTCGGATCTCGAGGTGATCGGCGGGGTGCTGGTGACGACGCCGGTGCGCACGCTGATCGACCTGGCGAGGAGGGCGGATGCCGACCATGTGCGAGCGGCGGCACTGCTGGGCGACGCGCTTCCGGCCGCGATCGGCCCGGCGATCCTCCGTCTCGAGCAGGGGACGCTGCCGCACAAGCACGCCGCCCTCGACGTGCTGCGCACCATCGACGCGGATCAGCGGGTTCGGCGTCAGGAGGACGTGACGCGGTACACGTCGTAGACGGCGTCGATGCGTCGCACGGCGTTGAGGACGCGGTCGAGGTGGACGATGTCGCCCATCTCGAACACGAAGCGACTGAGCGCGAGCCGGTCGTTGCTCGTCGAGACCGTCGCCGAGAGGATGTTGACGTGGTGCTCACTGAGCACCCGCGTGACATCGCTCAGCAGACCCGACCGGTCGAGGGCCTCGACCTGGATCTGCACGAGGAACACGCTCTTCGTCGTCGGCGCCCACTCGACATCGATGAGCCGCTCGGGGTCTTCCATGAGCGACTTCACGTTGGTGCAGTCGGCCCGGTGCACCGAGACGCCGCTGCCGCGCGTCACGAAGCCGACGATCTGGTCGCCGGGAACGGGCGTGCAGCACTTGGCGAGCTTCACCAGGATGTCGGGGGCACCGCGGACGAGGATGCCGGAGTCGCCACCGCGCGGCGCCCGGGAGCGGCCGACCGGCGGAAGATCGATCGGACCTGTGGTGGTGTCGTTCGCCGCCACGAGCGCGGTGACCTTCTCGATCACCGACTGCGTCGAGACGTGGCCCTCGCCGACCGCGGCGTACAAGGCCGAGACGTCCTCGTAGCGCAGCTGGTGCGCGACCTCGGAGAACGAGTCCTGGCTCATGAGGCGCTGCAGGGGCAGGTTCTGTCGCCGCATCGCGCGCGCGATCGACTCCTTGCCCTGCTCGATCGCGTCCTCGCGCCGTTCCTTCGTGAACCAGCCGCGGATCTTGTTGCGGGCGCGCGTGCTCTTGACGAAGCCCAGCCAGTCCTGCGAAGGGCCCGCGTCGGGGTTCTTCGAGGTGAACACCTCGACCACGTCGCCGCTCTTGAGCTCGGACTCGAGCGGCACGAGGCGGCCGTTCACCTTCGCGCCCATCGTGCGGTGGCCCACCTCGGTGTGCACGGCGTAGGCGAAGTCGACCGGGGTCGCGCCGGCCGGCAGGCCGATCACGCGGCCCTTCGGCGTGAAGACGTAGACCTCCTTGGCGCCGATCTCGAAACGCAGCGAATCGAGGAACTCGCCGGGGTCAGCCGTCTCGGCCTGCCAGTCCGAGATGTGCGCGAGCCAGGCCATGTCGGTGTCGACGGACTTGGAGTCCGTCTTGCCGCCGTTCATCCGCTCCTTGTACTTCCAGTGCGCCGCGACACCGTACTCCGCCTGCTGGTGCATCTCGTGCGTGCGGATCTGGATCTCGACCGTGCGGCCGCCGGGGCCGATCACGGTCGTGTGCAGGGACTGGTAGAGGTTGAACTTCGGGGTGGCGATGTAGTCCTTGAACCGGCCCGGGAGCGGCGTCCACCGCGCGTGGATGGCGCCGAGCACCGCGTAGCAGTCCCGAACGCTGCCGACGAGGATGCGGATGCCGATCAGGTCGTAGATGTCGTCGAACTCGCGCCCGCGCACGACCATCTTCTGGTACACCGAGTACAGCTGCTTGGGACGGCCCATCACACGGCCGCGGATGCGCAGCTCGCGCAGATCGCTGTCGACGGCGTCGATCACGTTCTGCACGTACTGCTCGCGCTGGGGCGTGCGCTGCTTGACGAGACTGTCGATCTCGGCGTACAGCTTCGGCTGCAGCACGGCGAACGACAGGTCTTCGAGCTCGGACTTGATCGCCTGGATGCCGAGCCGGTGCGCGAGCGGAGCGTAGATCTCGAGCGTCTCGGTGGCCTTCTTGCGCGCCTTCTCGGGCGGCACGAATCCCCACGTACGGGCGTTGTGGAGCCGGTCCGCGAGCTTGATGAGGAGCACGCGGATGTCGCGCGACATCGCGACGATCATCTTGCGGACAGTCTCGGCCTGCGCGCTCTCGCCGTACTTGACCTTGTCGAGCTTGGTGACGCCGTCCACGAGCATCG
>NZ_JBQCIP010000241.1:0-6732 GCF_051953575.1 Microbacterium sp. | reverse complement strand
CACCAGCGGCCGCAACGACCGCGGCGCGATCCCCGCCGTCAAGAACGTCTCGCTGAAGCTGCCCGCGGGCGCCACGCTGGGCGTGGCCGGCGAGTCCGGTTCGGGCAAGTCCACGCTCGCCATGAGCGTGCTGCGGCTGCTGCCGCCGAACGCCACGATCGAGGGTCGCGTGCTCATCGGCGACACCGCCGTCGCAGATCTGCGCTTCGGCGAGCTGCGGGCGCTCCGCTGGGCGGAGGCGTCCATCGTCTTCCAGGGCGCGATGCACTCGCTCAACCCGGTCCGCACCGTGGGGCAGCAGATCCTCGAGGCGCTCGAGCTGCACGTGGCCGACGGCTGGAAGAGCGACAAGGCGCGCAAGGCGCGCGTCGTCGAGCTGCTCCGCGACGTCGACCTGCCGCCGGCGAAGGCGGACGCGTACCCGCACGAGCTGTCGGGCGGGCAGAAGCAGCGCGTGATGATCGCGATGGCGCTCGCCTGCGAGCCCGACATCATCATCGCCGACGAGCCGACGACGGCGCTCGACGTCATCGTGCAGAAGCAGATCCTCGACATGATCAGCGTGCTCGTCGCCGAGCGCGGGATCTCGATGATGATGATCAGCCACGATCTGTCGGTGCTCGCCACCGCGTGCGAGCGGATCGCGATCATGCGCGACGGCGAGCTGCTCGAGATCGGCGACGCGTACGAGGTCTGCACGAACCCGCAGCACCCGTACACGCGTCAGCTCGCGGAGGCGTTCCCGGCGATCGGTGATCCGTCGTCACGCCTGAACCCCGTCACCCGCCGGGGCGGATCGGCGGGCCCGACGGCCCGCGAGCTCTCGGACGACGTGCTGCTGGAGGCACGCGGCGTCACGGTCACCTATCGCGGGCGCGGGCGGCCGCTCGCGGCGGTCAAGAACGTCGACCTCAGCCTCCGGCGCGGCGAGATCCTCGCCCTCGTCGGGCAGTCGGGGTCGGGCAAGACGACGCTCGCCCGGACCATCGTCGGGCTGCAGCATCCCGACGAGGGGTCGGTCATCCGCTTCCGCGGCAAGGACATCCCCCGCAAGGGGCGCGCCCTGCGCGAGTTCCGCAGCGAGGTGCAGATGGTGCTGCAGGATCCGTCGGCGGCGCTGAACCCGAAGCTCAGCATCTACGAGTCGATCGCCGAGGGGCTGCGCGTGCAGCGCTATCAGGGCGACGAGCAGGAGCGCGTCGCGCAGGGCCTGACGGACGCCGAGCTGACGCCGCCGGAGCGCTTCTTCACCGCCATCCCGCAGGAGCTCTCGGGCGGGCAGCGCCAGCGCGCCGTCATCGCCGGGGCTCTCGCGGTCGGGCCGCAGCTGCTCGTCGCGGACGAGCCCGTCGCCTCTCTGGACGCGTCCGTGCGCGGTGAGATCCTGGCGCTGATCCTGTCGCTGCGCGATCGCCTCGACCTCAGCGCCCTGGTCATCACGCATGACCTCGGGCTTGCGTGGAACATCGCCGACACGGTCGCGGTGATGTACGAGGGCGCGCTCGTCGAGTACGGCCCGACCGAGCAGGTGCTGCTCGATCCGCAGCACGAGTACACCCGGCGGCTGCTCGCGGCGGCACCCACGATCGAACGGCGGCTGGCATGACGGCGCCGCTCGTCGCGATCGACCGCTTCGCCTACCTCGACACGGCGCCGCTGCAGCCGGGGGACCGCGTCCGCTTCGTGTCGCCGTCCGGGCCCGGCAGCGCCGAGAGCCTCGAGCGCGCCGTGGCGTACTACCGCGACTGGGGGCTCGACGTCGTCGTGGGCGACCACGTGCTCGACCCGCATCCGCGCGCGAAGTACCTCGCCGGCGACGACGACGCACGTCGGCAGGACCTCGTCGACGCCTGGCTCGACCCCGACACCGCCGCGGTCGTCTGCATCCGCGGCGGGTACGGCGCGATGCGGCTCCTCGACGGCATCGACTGGGAGAGCATGAGGGGCGCCGCACTGCGTCGCGACGGTCGCCCGAAGCTGCTCACCGGATCCTCCGACATCACGGCCCTGCACGAGGCGTTCCGCGTGCACCTGGACGTGCCCACGCTGTTCTGCCCGATGCCCGGAAACGACGTGTTCCGCGACTCACAGTTCATCCGCGACGACGTCCGGCGGTGGCTGTTCTCGCCCTGGCGCGGGCGCGAGATCACCGGCGCCCGCACCGAGGTGCTCGTGCCGGGCATCGCCGAGGGCCGCTTCACGGGCGGCAACCTCAGCCTGCTGGCAGGCGCGCTCGGCGCGGTCGAAGCGGACACGCCGCCGGCCGGCATCCTCTTCCTCGAAGACATCGAGGAGGAGACCTATCGGCTGGACGGATTCCTGCTCGCGCTGCGCCGAGCCGGGCGCATCGGCGCGGCCGCAGGCATCGTGCTGGGCTCGTGGCACAAGTGCGGCGGTCCCGACGGGCCCGAGGGCCCCGACCCAGCCGCCGCCCTCGGGCGGGTGGCCGCACTGATGCGCGAGTACCTCGCGGATCTCGGCGTGCCCGTGCTGTGGGAGCAGGGATTCGGACACGACCCCGATGCGCTCAGCATCCCGCTCAACGTCGACGGCTCGCTGGTCGCGCCCGCCGACGGACCCGCGCGGCTCACGGTGGGAGCGGAGCGTTGACCGCCCTGACCCTGCCCGCGCTCGATCCCCGGGTGCGCTGGTCGATCCGGATCGTGGATGCCGCCGGCGCCGGGGTCCTCGCCGAGCACGCGCCGCAGCAGCAGTGCGAGACGGCGAGCATCGGCAAGGTGTTCCTGCTCATCGAGGTCGCGCGCCGACTCGAAGCGGGCGAACTCGATCCGGACCAGCGCATCGAGATCCCCGAGGAGCATCGCGTCGCCGACTCCGGCCTGCTGTACCGGATGCGGGACCAGCGGGTGACCGTCGACGATGCCGCACTGCTCGTGGGCGCCGTCAGCGACAACCTCGCCACCAACGCGCTGCTGTCGCTGTGCGGACTCGACGCGGTGCGGGCGGTCGCACCCGGCCTCGGCTTCACCGACACGTCGCTGCACGACTTCATCCGCAACGAGCGCACGCCCGACTTGCCGTGGACGCCCTCGTACGGCACCGCCGCAGAACTGGCCGAGCTCATGCGCCGGCTCGGGGCCGGAGAGGTGGATTCGCCGGCGGTGAGCGGACGCGTGCTGGACTGGCTGGCCGCCGACACCGACACCTCGATGGTGGCCGATGCGCTGCTGCTCGATCCGCTCGCTCACGTCGAGCCCGAGTACCAGGGCATGGTGCTGCGGCACAAGACGGGCAGCACCTCGTTCGCGCGCATCGACATCGGGCACCTCGCCGGCCCGGCCGCCGCGGTCGCCTACGCGGTGGCCGCGAACTGGAAGGACTCCGAGGACGACGTGCGCGCACCCGTCCTGGACGCCATGCACGCCATCGGCGAGCAGCTGCGCGCCCACGTCACCGGCCGCAGGCGCGACGACGAGAAGCTCGGCTGAGCGGAGGACGGGCATGGGCATCGGATTCGACGAGCTCGAACAGGAGGTCCCGGGGCTGCGGTTCTCGGCGCTGGCCGTCGACGTCGACTCGGGCGAGACGGTGTTCCGTCATCGGCCGGATGAAGAGCTGAACACCGCGAGCGTCGGAAAGGTGTTCCTGCTGCACCGGCTGCTGACCGAGGTCGACGAGGGAACGCGTTCGCTCGAAGAGCGTGTCACCCGCCGGCCGGTCGAGTGGATGGACAACTCGGGCCTCTGGTACCTGCTCCAGGCCGACACGCTGTCGCTGTACGACGTCGCCGCACTCATCGGCGCGGTGAGCGACAACGCCGCGACCAACACGCTCGGCCGGGTCATCGGCCTGCCTGTCGTGCAGCAGCACACGCGCGCGCTCGGCTACGAGAGGTCGGGCCTGGACGACATCGTGCGCTGGCCGCTGCCGCCCGGCGCGCCGCGCACCCTCTCGCACGCGACCGCCGAGGAGCTCGTGCGGTTCGTCACGCGCACCGCGACTGCCGCGGACCTGTCGGCATCGTCCGCCGACACGTTGCAGCGGTGGCTCGGAGCCGGCATGGATCTGTCGATGGTGGCGGCCGCATTCGGCCTGGATCCGCTCGCGCATTACTACTTCGATCGCGACGTGTGGCTGTGGAACAAGACGGGCACCATCTCGACGGTGCGCGCCGACACCGGGCTCGTCATGTCGCCGGACCGGCGCCTGGCGTATGCGGTGCTCGCGAACTGGCCGCGCGGCGTGGACGCCCGCGATCGGGTGCTCGCCGTGATGCGGGCCGCGGGCGACGAACTGCGCGCACACCTCGCGCGCTGATCGCGGCAGGGGCCCTCACCGCGCCGCGATCATCTGCTTCAGGCGCTCGTACTCCTCCTCCATCCCGGGGTTCGCCCGTCGCGGGTCGTCGGGCACGCGGCCGGCGGCCACGTCGTCGAGGTAGCGGCGATCGGCATCGAGCCGGCGCTGTGCGTCGCCACCGGGCGTGCCGTGCCCGGGGATCCCGACCGCGGCGCGGGAGGCATAGCCCGCGAGCAGGTCGAGTGCAGCGACATACGCCTCGAGGTCGTCCGGTGCGAACGGGAGCGGCAGCTCCACATCGCTCAGCATGTCGCCTGCGATCAGCACGCGCTGGTCGGGCAGCCACACCGCGGTGTGACCGGGCGCGTGGCCGTCGTGGATCACGAGCTCGGGCGCAGAACCGCGGGGCACGGAGGATGCCGGGATGACGGCATCCACTCCCCGTACACGTCCCATGAGGTCCGCGAGCGGGCGGGGGAAATCGGCGCCGAGACCCTCCAGCAGCTCGGCCCGCTCATCACGAGCGAGCGCGGCGGTCGGGCGCGACGCCCAGCGCGGCGCTGCGCCGAACCGTTCGTGCCAGAGCAGATGGTCGTAGTGCGCGTGCGTCGCGAAGCCGCCGACGACCGTCAGACCGCGGTCGTCGATCACGTCGGCGAGTCCGTCGAGTTCGCTGGGCAGCCAGCAGGGGTCGATGAGCAGCGTCTCGCCGTCGCCGACGAGCAGGGTGGAGGTGGTCGACATGATGGCGCTCGTCGCGACGAGCACGCCGTCCGCGACCTCGATGAGCTCTCGCATGGCCTCCATCCTCGCCCCCCCAGCATGCCTCGGATGCCGACGGATGGACGCATGCCGTCGATCCCGGAGAAACCCAGGCAGACGTCACCAGCCGCTGCGGGTCGGGGTGTGACCTTCTCGTGCGTCGTCGGGCATCGCCATCTCGGCGCGCAGGCCGAGCAGGCGGATCGGGTGACCGGGGTCGATCCTCGCCACGAGCTCCATGGCCTTCTCGATCACGACGTCGCGGTCGAACGTCGTCGCGACCTTCTTGGTGAAGGTCTTCGTGAGGAACGGGGCGTAGCGCACCTTGAGCCCGAGGCCCACGACGGGCCGCTCGTCGGCGGCGACCTCGGCGAGCACCGCATCGAGCAGACGACGCGCTTCGCGCTCGATCTCGGCGGGATCGACGATGTCCGTCTGGAACGTGGTCTCTTTGCTGTGTCCGCGCGCCACCCACGGGGTGTCGTCGACCACCGAGGAGCCGTCGCCCCGGCCCAACTGCCGGTACCAGAGACCCATCTTCGGCCCGAACTCGGTCACCAGCGCGTCCTCGTCGCCGTCGGCGAGCTCCGCGACGGTGCGGATGCCGAGCAGCGCCAGTCGCTTCGACACCTTCGACCCGACGCCCCACAGCTCGATGACCGGACGCCCGCCCATGACCTCGAGCCAGTTGCCCGCCGTGAGCCGGTACACGCCCTGCGGCTTGCCGAACCCGGTCGCCACCTTCGCCCGCACGAGCGTGTCGCCGATGCCGACGCTGCAGTGCAGCCGCGTGCGCTCCAGCACGTCGGCCTGCAGCCTGCGCGCGTAGGCCTCGGGATCGTCGGTCTCGACCCCCACGAAGGCCTCGTCCCAGCCGAGCACCTGCACGACCGCGCCCGGCTGGTCACGCAGCGTCGCCATGACCTCCTCGGACGCGGCGAGATATGCCGGCGCGTCGACGGGCAGGATGACGGCATGAGGGATCTTCCGCGCCGCGATGCGCAGCGGCATGCCCGATCCGACGCCGAACGCCCGCGCCTCGTACGACGCCGTCGAGACGACGGCGCGTTCGGTGGGGTCGCCGCGCCCGCCGACGATCACCGGCGTGCCGGCCAGCTCCGGCCGCCGCAGGATCTCGACCGCCGCGATGAACTGGTCGAGGTCGACGTGCAGCACCCACGTGGGCATGCCCCGAGCGTAGGACGCGCCGCCGACACCGTGCCAGCGCTGGTGCACTCCGAGCCCGGCCCGCCGTCAAGTCCGATCTCCGGGCGCGCTCTGGCGCGTAGCCTGCGATCAGGGCGCCTGCGAGCGCCCGCAGCAGAAGGGCCGACGAGAGGAAGTCATGTCTGACAACCTGCCACCCGACGTGCCGCCCGCCCCCGACGGGCAGGTCGGCGTGCAGCCCGTGCGCGACCGCGACACGACCATCGAGCCCGATCCGACGCGCGATCCGGCCCAGGCCGAGTGGGATCGCACGACAGCCGAGGATGCCGGCGCCACGCCGGACGACACCGTCACGGCGACCGGCGACGATCCGGCGCACCTGCCCTCGCCCGACGACGACGTGCCGCGCACCGACCTGCCGCCCGAGTCGTTCCAGCCCGAGACCCAGGGCGTGTCGCCCGAAGAGGCCGAGCAGGGCGATCTCGGCCAAGGAGACCTCTCCCCCGAGGACCGCTGACCCCCAGACAGCGGTGGGGCCCGGGG
>NZ_JBQCIP010000240.1:0-4588 GCF_051953575.1 Microbacterium sp. | reverse complement strand
GGGGAAGACCCCCATGAACATCGCGGGGATGATCGCGAAGTACTTGGCGACGTCGTTCGCGAGCGAGAACGTCGTGAGCGCGCCGCGCGTGATGAGCAGCTGCTTGCCGATGCGCACGATGTCGATGAGCTTCGTCGGGTCGGAGTCGAGGTCGACCATGTTGCCGGCCTCTTTCGCCGCCGAGGTGCCCGTGTTCATCGCCACGCCGACGTCGGCCTGCGCGAGCGCGGGGGCGTCGTTGGTGCCGTCGCCGGTCATCGCGACGAGGTTGCCGCCCTGCTGCTCGCGCTTGATGAGCGCCAGCTTGTCTTCGGGCGTCGCCTCGGCGAGGTAGTCGTCGACGCCGGCCTCCTTCGCGATCGCGGCGGCCGTCAGCGGGTTGTCGCCGGTGATCATCACGGTGCGGATGCCCATGGCGCGCAGCTCGTCGAACCGCTCGCGCAGGCCGTCCTTGACGATGTCCTTGAGGTGCACGACGCCGAGCACCGCGCCCCCGCCGTCCGCGCCGAGGGTCGCGACGACCAGCGGTGTGCCCCCGGACTGAGCGATGGCGTCGGTCTCGCCGGTCAGCAGGGCGCGCGTCGAGGCCGGGACGGGCGAGCCGGATGCCTCCAGCCAGGCCAGCACGGCGGACCCGGCGCCCTTGCGCACCTGCGTGCCGTCGGCGAGGTCGACGCCGCTCATGCGGGTCTGCGCGGTGAACGGCACCACGACCGAGCCCTCAGGGGTGACGACGTGGATGCCGCGCACGGCCGCCAGCTCGACGACCGAGACGCCCTCGGGCGTGGGGTCGGCCAGCGACGAGAGGGCGGCCGCGCGGGCCAGCTCCGCGTCGTCGACGCCGGGCATCGCGACGAAGTCCGACGCACGCCGGTTTCCGTACGTGATCGTGCCCGTCTTGTCGAGGAGCAGCGTCGTCACGTCGCCCGCGGCCTCGACCGCGCGCCCCGACATCGCGAGCACGTTGCGCTGCACGAGGCGGTCCATGCCCGCGATGCCGATGGCCGAGAGCAGGGCGCCGATCGTCGTCGGGATGAGGCACACCAGCAGCGCCACGAGCACCGGGATGCTCACCGGGGCGGCGGCGTACGACGCGATCGGGTTGAGCGTCAGCACGACCACGACGAACACGATCGACAGGCTCGCGAGCAGGATGCCGAGCGCGATCTCGTTCGGCGTCTTCTGCCGGCTCGCGCCCTCGACCAGCGCGATCATGCGGTCGACGAACGTCTCGCCCGGCTTCGAGCTGATGCGCACGACGATGCGGTCCGACAGCACGCGCGTGCCGCCGGTGACCGCCGAGCGGTCGCCTCCCGACTCTCGCACGACCGGTGCGGACTCGCCCGTGATGGCCGACTCGTCGACGGTCGCGATGCCGTTGACGATGTCGCCGTCGCCGGGGATGAGCTCTCCCGCGGCGACCACGACGACATCGCCCAGCCGCAGGTCGGCAGAGGCCACCTCGACCGTCTCGACGCGCTGGGCGGCGGCATCCTCCCGCTCGTCGTACGCGGTGACCCGGCGGGCCATGGTCGAGGTGCGGGTCTTGCGCAGCGTCGCCGCCTGCGCCTTTCCGCGGCCCTCGGCGACGGACTCGGCCAGGTTCGCGAACAGGACCGTCAGCCACAGCCAGACGGCGATGCCCCACGTGAACCCGAACGGCACGGCCGTGCCGCCCGAGGCCTCGGGGCCGCCGAGGAACGGCTCGGCGATCGCGATGACCGTGGTCAGCGCGGCACCGACCCACACCAGGAACATGACGGGGTTGCGCCACAGCGCCGCGGGGTTGAGCTTGCGCAGCGCCCCGGGGACCGCGGCCCACAGCTGGGCGGCGCTGACGGCGCGCGACGAGGGCTTCGGCGGCTTGACGGCGACGGAGCCCGAGACGGGCGCGCCGGGGGTGAGAGTGGACGTGGACATGTTCAGACGAGACCTTCCGCCAGGGGACCCAGCGTGAGAACGGGGAAGTAGGTGAGAGCCGTGATGATGACCGAGACGACCGCCAGCAGCCCGACGAACTGGGGGCGGTGCGTGGGCAGTGTGCCGGCGGTCGACGGCACGGAGTCCTGCGCCGCCAGCGAGCCGGCGAGGGCGAGAACCAGCACGATCGGGATGAAGCGCCCGAGCAGCATGGCGACGCCGAGCGCCGTGTTGAGCCAGGGCGTGTTCGCCGTCAGACCCGCGAACGCCGAGCCGTTGTTGTTGGCCGCCGAGGTGAAGGCGTAGAGCACCTCGCTCAGGCCGTGCACCCCCGGGTTCCAGATCGACGTCGACTCGACGTCGGAGCGGATGGGCGGGATCGCGAAGCTGAGCGCCGTGCCCGCGAGCACGAGCGTGGGCGTCACGAGGATGTACAGGCTCGCGAGCTTGATCTGCGTCGGGCCGATCTTCTTTCCGAGGTACTCGGGCGTCCGGCCGACCAGCAGCCCGCCGACGAACACGGCGATGATCGCGAGCACGAGCATGCCGTACAGGCCCGAGCCGACGCCGCCGGGGGCGATCTCGCCGAGCATCATGTTGATCATCGGGATCATGCCGCCGAGAGCCGTGTACGAGTCGTGCATCGAGTTGACCGCTCCCGTGCTCGTGAGCGTCGTCGCACCCGCGAAGAGCGTCGAGCCGAAGATGCCGAACCGCGTCTCTTTGCCCTCCATGGCCGCGCCCGCCAGCTGCGGCGCAGTGCCGAGCCCCAGCGCCTCCAGCCAGGTCACCGCGGCGATCGACACGATCGCGATCGAGCTCATCACGGCGAGGATCGCGTAGCCCTGCCGGTCGTCGCCGACCATGCGGCCGAACGCTCGCGGCAGCGCGACCGGGATCGCCAGGATCAACAGGATCTCGAACACGTTCGACCACGGCGTGGGGTTCTCGAACGGGTGCGCCGAGTTGGCGTTGAAGAATCCGCCGCCGTTGGTGCCGAGGAGCTTGATGGCCTCCTGGCTCGCGACGGGGCCGCCCGGGATCGACTGGGTGCCCCCGGCGACCGTTCCGACATCGACGAAGCCGCTGAAGCTCTGCACGACCCCGCCGGCGACGAGGACGATCGCCGCGACGACGGCGAGGGGCAGCAGCAGGCGGGTGAGCCCGCGGGTGAGGTCCACCCAGAAGTTGCCGATCGTCGAGGCGCCGCGGCGCGAGAACCCGCGCACGAGGGCGACGGCGACCGCGATGCCGACGGCGGCCGAGACGAAGTTCTGCACGGCGAGCCCGGCGAGCTGCACCGTGTAGCCCATCGTCACCTCGGGCGAGTACGACTGCCAGTTGGTGTTGGCGACGAACGAAGCCGCCGTGTTGAACGCCAGGCCCTCGGGCACCGCCGGCAGCCCCAGCGAGTACGGCAGCACGGCCTGCAGGCGCTGCAGCGCGTACACGAACAGCACTCCCATGAGCGAGAACGCCAGCACGCCGCGCGTGTACGCCTGCCAGGTCTGCTGCGACTGCGGGTCGACGCCGACGAGGCGGTACATGCCGCGTTCGACGCGCCAGTCCTTCTCGGACGTGAACACGCGCGCGATCCAGTCGCCCAGCGGGCGGTAGAGCAGCGCGAGGATGAGCAGGACGGTGGCGATCTGCAGGATGCCGGTCCAGACGACGGCGGCATCCATCAGAACTTCTCCGGCTTCACGAGCGCGATCACGAGGTAGACGACAGCGGCGAGGCAGAGCGCGGCGGCGAGCAGGGAGAGGACCGTCACAGCTTCTCGGCCCCCTTCGCGATCAGACCGACGAGCGCGAACAGCGCGAGGGTGAGGGCGAGGTAGATGACATCGAGCACGGTTCGATGCAACCCCCGGGCGGATGCCACGCCGCTCGTCCTCACGGAATCCGTGCGCGTCGCGCCGCCATGCTCACGGGACGCTGACGAACCGCCCGGTGCGCGCACGCGCGGCCCACGCACGCTGCGGTCGCTGAGCGAGCGCCACCGAGGCGAAACGCGGTGACCCGTCCTGCAGAACCCGGCCCCGCGAGCTCGGGGGGACGGACGCGTCCGAGCAGCGGCTTACGACCTTCCGTCTCGCTTCGCCCGCTCGACGAGTTGTGCGCGGACCGGGCCGCGTGAGCCGGGGGGTCAGGCGCGGGCCAGCGCGTCCTCGAACGCGACCCACGCGAGCATCGCGCACTTCACCCGGGCGGTGTACTTCGACACCCCCGAGAGGGCGGCGGCGTCGCCGAACACCTCTTCGTCCAACGGCAGCTCGCCGCGCGAGCGCAGTGCTTCGCGGAACCCTTCGACGAGAGCGGATGCCTCGGCCCGCGGCATCCGTCCCTCTTCTTCGAGCAGCGACACGAGCATCGACGCGGAGGCCTGCGAGATCGAGCACCCGGCGCCGTCCCACGTGATCTCGGTCACCTCGGCGCCGTCGTCCGAGACGCGCACGCGCAGCGTGATCTCGTCGCCGCAGATCGGGTTGCGCTGGTGCGAAGACGCCGTGTGCGGTGCCTCGTCGGCGAGGCCCTTGCCGTGCGGGCGCTTGGAGTGGTCGAGGATGAGCTCCTGGTAGAGCGATTCGAGGCCGTTCATGCGCTGACTCCGAAGAACGAGCGGACGCCCGACAGCGCGTCGAGGAAGACGTCGACGTCGTCCGCGG
>NZ_JBQCIP010000239.1:0-26995 GCF_051953575.1 Microbacterium sp. | reverse complement strand
GATCGGCGAGGTGACGTCGATCGACTTCTCATGGATGCTCGACACCAAGCACGGCGCCGACTACTTCCGCCGCTGGCACCGCGAGAAGGAGCACTCCGGCGGTCTGCTGGTCCACAAGGCCAGCCACCACTTCGACCTCGTCAACTGGTGGATCCGCTCGGCGCCGCGCCGTGTGTACGCCTCGGGCGGACTGCGCTTCTACGGCGCCGAGAACGCGGCAGCCCGCGGCATCCACGATCGCCCCGCCCGCGGCACCCACGACGGGGGCGACGCCTTCGAGCTCGACCTGCGCGACGACGAGCGGCTGAAGGCGCTGTACCTCGACGCCGAGCAGCACGACGGGTACCTGCGCGACCGCGACGTGTTCGGCGAGGGCATCACCATCGAAGACAACCTCGCGCTCGTCGTCGACTACGCCTCGGGTGCGACGCTGTCGTACTCGCTCAACGCCCACGCACCGTGGGAGGGCTATCGCGTCGCCGTCAACGGCACCCTCGGCCGCGCCGAGCTGGAGGTCGTCGAACGCGGCGCCGTCCTGGCCGACGAGGGGCTGCACCCGGTGCTCGACCCGTCCGCCGTGGACACCGGCCTCTCCGGATCGCTGCGCCCCGAAGGCGAGCGGCTCCTCGTGCAGAAGCACTGGGAGGCCGCCTACGAGGTGCCCATCGACGGCGGCGACGGCGGTCACGGCGGCGGCGACGCCCTGCTCCTCGCCGACGTGTTCGAGGGTCCGGGCAAGGACCCGCTGGCGCGTCCGGCCGACTGGCGCGACGGCGTCCGTTCGATCGCCGTCGGCATCGCGGGCAACCGGTCCCTGGCGACCGGCCTGCCCGTGCAGGTCGCCGACCTCGGCATCCGCTTCCTCGCCTCCGACGTGGCGGCGTCGCAGGCATGACCCGCATCGCCGTCACCGGCGGCGCCGGCAGGCTCGGGCGCAGCCTCGTGGCGGGGCTCGCGGCATCCGGTCACGACCTCGTCTCGCTCGACCGCGTCGTCTCGGACGCACCCGAGCTCGCGGACGTCGCGCAGGTCGCGATCGATCTGAGCGATGCGGATGCCGCAGCCGCCGCACTCGTCGAGACCCGGGCCGACGCGCTCATCCACCTCGCCGCGATCGCGGTGCCGTTCAGCGCGCCGGAGGACGTCATCATGCGCACCAACGCGGGACTGGCCGTGTCGGTGCTCGGCGGTGCGGTGAAGGCGGGCATCCCCCGTGTGATCGCCGCGTCGAGCCCGACGGTGCTCGGCTACGGAGCGCCCACGGGATGGCTGCCCGACCGCCTCCCGCTCGACGAGGACACCCCCGCCCGTCCGTGGAACGCGTACGCCCTGTCGAAGCTGCTGATCGAAGAGGCGATCGCGATGCTGGCGCGGCAGACGGGCGACGCCACCCGGTTCGCGGCGTTCCGCCCCTGCTACGTCATCGCCCCCGAGGAGTGGGCCGGCGCCCTCACGCAGCAGGGGCACACCGTGCGCGAGCGGCTCGACGACCCCGCGCTGTCGGCGCCCGCGATCTTCAACTACGTGGATGCCCGCGATGTCGCCGCGTTCGCCGACACGCTGCTGCAGGCGCTCCCCGAGATCCCCAACGGCGAGACGTTCTTCGTCGCCGCCGACGATGCGCTGGCCCGCGAGCCGCTGGCCGATCTCGTGCCCCGCTTCTACCCGGGCACCGAGGAGCTCGCCGCCGGGCTCACCGGCACGACCCCGGCGTTCTCGAACGCCAAGGCCCGCAGGGTGCTCGGCTGGCGCCCGGCGCACTCCTGGCGCGGCGAGCTCGACGAGCCGTCCGCCGTTCCGGCAGGCGCACCGCCCGCACCCGACCCCGCTCGAAAGGACGTGCCGGCATGAACTTCGACGGCATCCTCTTCTTCCCCGTCACGCCGTTCGACGCGCAGGACCGCGTCGACGAGGACGTGCTGCGCCGGCACATCGCGACGACGCTCGGGCACGCGCCCGGAGGGGTGTTCCCGGCGTGCGGCACGGGCGAGTTCCACGCCCTCTCGACCGCGGAGGCCACGCGCGTCGTTCAGGTCGCGACCGAGACCGTGGCCGGGCGCGTGCCCGTCGTCGCGGGCACCGGCGGTCCGCTCGGGCACGCGAAAGCCCTGGCCCGTGCGTCCGCCGACGCCGGCGCGGACGCGCTGCTCGTGCTGCCGCCGTACCTCGTCGGCGGCCCGCAGGCGGGGCTCGTGGCGTACGTCGAGGCGGTGGCGGCGGCATCCGATCTTCCCGTCGTGATCTACCACCGCGCCACCGCGCAGTTCTCGGTGGACGCGGTGCGGCAGCTGGCGCGCAACCCGAAGGTCGTCGGCTTCAAGGACGGTGTCGGCGACGTGGGCCTCGCGCAGCAGATCGTGCGCGCCGTCGAAGCCTCGGGCCGTGAGGACTTCGCGTTCTTCAACGGCCTGCTCACCGCCGAGCTGACCCAGGGCGCGTACCGCGGCATCGGCATCCCGCTGTACTCGTCGGCGGCGTTCGCGATGATCCCCGAGGTCGCCAACGCCTACTACCGCGCGTACGTCACTGGCGACGAGGAGCGGCGCAACGCTCTCATCGACGGCTTCTACGCGCCCCTCGTCCGCCTGCGCGACGAGACGCCGGGCTTCGGAGTCTCGCTCATCAAGACCGGCCTGCGGCTGGCCGGCCTGCCGGTCGGCTCGGTGCGTGCACCGCTGGTCGACCCGACGTCTGCGCAGCAGGACCGGCTGGCCGAGATCCTGGCCGCCGGGCGGGCGCTGCTGTGAGCACGGGCGGAGGGGCGGATGCCGCCGGCACGACGATCGCGTCGCTCGACGCGCGACTGATCCAGGTGCCGCTCACCCGCCCCTGGGGCGCCGACGTGACGGCGGTCGGCGTGATCGCGACGCATGTCGTGCGCTCGGACGGGGCCGAGGGCTGGGGCTTCTCGTGGACGCCGCAGATCGGCGCCCGGGCCGTGCACGCGCTGCTCGCGCATGACATCGCGGCCTTCGCGGTCGGACGCACCGCCGATCCGTCCGCGCTGTGGGCCGACGCCTGGCGGCATCTGCACGAGGCAGGCGGGGGCGGGGTCACGACGATCGCGCTCGCGGGGCTCGACCTCGCGCTGTGGGATGCCGGAGCCCGCGCGCGCGGCATGCCGGTGTCGGAGCTGCTCGGACGCCGCCGCGGCTCCGTGCGCGCCTACGGCTCGGGCGTGAACCTGCACTACCCGCTCGACGAGCTCGTCGCCCAGGTGCGACGGTGGGTCGACGCGGGGTTCGACGCGGTGAAGGTCAAGGTCGGACGCCCCGACGTGCGCGAGGACGCCGACCGCCTGGCAGCCGTGCGCGAGGTGCTCGGCCCCGACCGCGCCCTCATGATCGATGCCAACCAGCGCTGGGACCTCGCACAGGCCACGGGCGCGCTGGAACTGCTGGCGGGCTACGATCCGGCGTGGATCGAAGAGCCCCTGCGCGCCGACGACCTCACCGGGCACGCCGAGCTCGCGCGCCGCCTCGCGGCCGGGAGCGGCATCCCGATCGCCCTCGGCGAGAACCTCCACACGGCGTACCGGTTCGCGGAGTTCCTCCGGGCCGGCGCGGCGCAGATCGTGCAGCCGAACGTCGTGCGCGTCGGCGGCATCACGCCGTTCCTGGGCATCGCCGAGATCGCCGTCACGCACGGGGCGACCCTCCACCCGCATCTGCTCCCCGAGCTGTCGGGGCAGCTCGCCCTGACGCTGCCGGTCGCATCGGGGGCGGACACCCCGATGGCCGAGGACGTCGAAGACGCCGGGTTCGGCGCGCTCGGCGCGCTCGACGGCCCGTCACCCGTCCGCATCGCTGACGCGACCCTCACCGAGACGGCGCACGTCGGGCTCGGCATCCGCTTCCGCTGACCGAGAAGGAACCCGCCATGACCACCACCGCCGAACTCGACGCCGTCACCGCGGCCGCCGCCGCGGCAGCGCCCATCTGGCGCGCCGCCGACGCTGCCACGCGCGCATCGTGGCTGCGCGCCGCGGCCGACGCCCTCGACGCCCACCTCGACGAGCTCGTCGCGATCGCCGACGCCGAGACGCACCTCGGCGAGACGCGTCTGCGCGGCGAGGTCGGGCGCACGACCGGCCAGCTGCGGCTGTTCGCCGCCGTCGTCGAAGAGGGCTCCTACCTGGAGCTCACCGTCGACGACGCCGACGCGTCCGTTCCCCGTCCCGAGCTTCGCCGCATGCTGACCGGCGTCGGGCCGGTCGCCGTATTCTCGGCGTCCAACTTCCCGTTCGCGTTCTCGGTCGCCGGCGGCGACACCGCCTCCGCTCTCGCCGGCGGCAACCCCGGCCTCGGCAAGGCGCACTCCGGCCACCCGCGCCTGTCGGCGCGCACCGCGGCCATCGTCGCAGAGGCGCTCGTCGCCGCCGGAGCACCCCACGGCTCGCTCGCGCTCGTCGAAGGGCGCGAGGCCGGCAACGCGCTGGTGCAGCATCCCGTCGTCCAGGCGGCGGGCTTCACCGGCTCGCTCAGCGGCGGTCGCGCGCTGTTCGACCTGGCGTCCGGCCGACCCGACCCCATCCCGTTCTACGGCGAACTGGGCTCGGTGAACCCCGTGGTGCTCACGCCGGCGGCCGTCGCCGCGCGCGGCGAGACGCTCGCGCAGGGCCTCGTCGGCTCGTTCACGCTCGGCGCCGGCCAGTTCTGCACGAAGCCGGGCGTCGTGTTCGTGCCCGCCGGGGCAGGCTTCGAAGAGCTCGTCGCACGGTTCGCCGCCGGCGCGGCCGGCGGCGCGCTCCTCACCGAGCGCATCGCGGCCGCCTTCCCCGCCGGCGTCGCGCACCTAGAATCCGATCCGTCCGTCGCCGTCGTCGCCCAGGGACTCTCGGGCGAGCCCGGGACGGCGCAGCCCGTCGTGCTGTCGACGGATGCCGCCGCCGTCGCCGCGCGTCCTTCGGTGCTGCTGGAGGAGTGCTTCGGGCCGGTGACCCTCCTCGTGCGGTACGGCTCGGAGGCGGAGCTGCTCGAGGCGCTGCGGGCGGTCCCGGGATCGCTGACCGCGACCCTTCACGCCGAGCCGTCGGACGAGGTGTCGCAGGTGCTCGAGGGGCTCACCGGCAGGGCCGGGCGCGTGCTGTTCGCCGGCTGGCCCACGGGGGTCGCGGTGACGTGGTCGCAGCACCACGGCGGCCCCTGGCCCGCGACCACCTCGCTGCACACCTCCGTGGGGGCGTCGGCGATCCGCCGGTTCCTGCGACCGGTGGTGTTCCAGGACGCGCCGGCGGCGATGCTGCCCGACGTGCTGCGCGACGAGGCGCTCGCGCACCTCCCCCACCGGCGCAACGGCGTGCTGCGGGTGCCCTGACCCGGGTCCGACGCCCGCGGCCCGCGGGCGTGGGGCTCAGAGCCAGCGCTTGAACTTGAAGACGCCGTACAGCGCGAATCCCAGACCGAGCATCATCACCAGCGCGAACGGGTACCCGTACGTCCAGTGCAGTTCGGGCATGTGGTCGAAGTTCATGCCGTACACGGTGCCGATGAGGGTCGGCGCGAAGAGGATGGCCGCCCACGACGAGATGCGCTTGATCTCCTCGTTCTGGGCGAGACCGGCCTCGCTCATGCGCCGCATCTCTTCGTTCTGCCGCTGCGCGACGAGGGTCGACTGGACGTTCAGCGCGTTCTCGAGGATCGAGCGGAACGCGCCCGCGCGCTCGACGATGCGCAGCACGTGGTCGAGCACGTCGCGCAGGTACCGCTGCAGCTCGAGGTCGACGGCGTACTTGTCGGATCCGCGGCGCAGCGCCTCCAGCATCCCGGCGAGCGGCTGCGTGGCGCGCTGGAAGTCGATGACCTCGCGCGACAGGTCGTAGATGCGGCGGGACACCGCTTCGACGTCGGCCTCGGCGTTGCCGAAGAGCTGGTCCTCGATCTCGTCGATGTCGTTCTCGAGCCCGGCGATCACCGGGCCGTACTCGTCGACGACCTCGTCGAGCACGGCGTACAGCACGGCCTCGGGCCCCATCGCGAGCAGGTCGGGGGCGGCTTCGAGCCGCCGGCGCACCTTGCCGAGGTTCGGCGCCTCGGCATGGCGGATCGTCACGACGAAGTCCGGCCCGACGAACACGTGCAGCTCGCCGAACTCGACCTCCTCGGCCGCGTCGAGGTAGCGCGCGGGACGCAGCACGACGAAGAGCGTGTCGCCGTAGCGCTCGAGCTTGGACCGCTGGTGGCCGGTCAGGGCGTCCTCGACCGCGAGCGGATGCAGCCCGAACTCGTCGGCGATCGAGCGCACCTCGACGGCGGTCGGGCGGTACAGCCCGATCCAGGCCATCCCGCCGCGGTCGCGCATGACCTCGTACGTCTCGTTCAGGTTCGACGGGTCCTGTGTGCGTCGCCCCTGGACGTACACGGCGTTGTCGATCAGGGCCATCATGATTCACCTCGATTGCCCGCGTCGGCACGGCGCCGAAGGGCGCCGCGAAGAGGGTGCGCGCAGACGCGCGCACCGGCGCCACCGCTCGCTCGCGAGGGATCAGTGCATCGAGATGCCGACCATCGAAGGCGAAACGGTGGCGCGGCGACTATCACTGGACATCGCGCATCACCCGCCTTCCTGGTCTCAGGCCGAATCGGCCTCCGCCACCTTAGGCGACGCCGCCTGAGAGGTCAACCGACGGCGCGGGCGAGCGCCGCGCCCGCCGCGACGAGCCAGCGCGCAGGATCGCCCATCGCGGCCTCGGCTGAGCCGGCGAGCGAGGTGAGCGACGCCGTGGCGGCGAAGCCTGAGACGTCGGCATCCGTCGCGATGCGCCCGGCGACGAGCGCAACGGGCACTCCTGCCGCGGCCGCGATGGCCCGCACGTGCGCGGGCACCTTGCCCGCGTCGGACTGCCCGTCATACGACCCTTCGCCCGTGATGACGAGGGATGCCGCGCCCACCGCGTCGTCGAGGCCCACCAGTTCCGCGACCGCGGCCGAGCCGGGCACGAGGCTCGCGCCCCACGCCAGCAGGCCGAAGCCGGTGCCTCCGGCCGCGCCGGCGCCGGCGGCATCCGGTTCCGCATGCGGAGCCTCGGCGCCCAGCACCCGGGCGAAGCGGGCGAGGCCGGCGTCGAGCACGGCGACGTCGTCGGGCGAGGCGCCCTTCTGCGGCCCGAACACGGACGCAGCCCCGCGGGCGCCGAGCAGCGGGTTGGTGACGTCGCTCAACACGGTGACACCCCCGGGCGGAAGGGCCGGCAGGCCCGACAGGTCGGCGTTCGAGACACCCGCGAGTCCGCGGGCACCGCCGGGGATCGGTGTGCCGTGGGCGTCCGCGAAGCGCGCGCCGAGTGCGGTGAGCATGCCGGCTCCGCCGTCGGTCGACGAGCTCGATCCGATCCCGAGCACGAGACGCGAGACGCCGTGCGCCAGAGCGGCCGCGATCGCCTCTCCGAACCCCCGGGTGTGCGCGTCGAAGGGGCGCAGCCTCGGCGGCGTGCCGAGCAGCTCGATGCCGCTCGTGCTCGCCAGTTCGACGACGCCGGTCCCGGCGGGCGCATCGGGCGTCGACGGCAGCAGCACCCATGCGGCCTCAACCTCGTCGCCCTCGGGACCGGTGACCGTGACGGGCATGCGCCGGGCGCCGGGGACTGCTGTCGCGAAGGCATCGACGGTGCCTTCGCCGCCGTCGGCCATCGGCCGCAGGCGCACGTCGTCGGCCGGGCGCTCGCTCCGCCAGCCTTGAGCCAGCGCCGCCGCCGCCGCGGCGGCCGCGATCGTGCCCTTGAACGAGTCCGGGGCGATCACGACGGTGCGTGCCATGGTTCTCCTCGATCCACGCCATGGAAAGCGCTATCCTGCTCAACATGGTACCCACGGAGCGTCCGCGTGCGCTCATCGCCACCGGAACCGGCCGTTATGCCGACCCGTGGCACCCCTATCCCGCGACGTCGGCGCGCATCGCCACGATCCTGCGCGCAGACGGCTGGGACGCCGATGTCGACCACGACGTCGATCACGCCCTCGCCCACCTCGACGGCGTCGACCTGCTCGTCGTGAACGCCGGCGATCCGTGGCGCAACGGCGGCGAGCCGTTCGTCGACACGGCCGCCTCGGCCGGACTCATCGCCGCGATCGCGCGCGGCATCGGACTCGTCGGCATCCACGCCGCCCTGTCGACCCTGCGCGACCTCCCGGCCTGGCGCGCGGCGATCGGCGGCGAATGGGTGCCCGGCGCCTCGTGGCATCCGCCCATCGGCGACGCCCGCGTGCGGATCCTCGACGCTGACCACGAGATCACCGCCGGGATGCCGCACCTCGATGTCTTCGACGAGCGCTACTGCGACCTCGTGGTCGACGCCGATGCCCGCGTGCTCGCCGTGCACGAGGTCGACGGCGCCGAGCACCCGGCCGTGTGGGTGCGCGAGCATCCGACCCGCGCCGTGGCCTGTTCGCTCGGACACGACGAACGCGCGTACGACTCCCCCGCCCTTGCGGCCCTGCTGCAGCGCGCAGCGCGCTGGGCCTCACGCCGCTGACCGCCGCGCGCGAAGACGGGACTCTCGGCCCAGCGGCCGCCGGCACGGCGAGTCCCGGTGCGTCAGCGAGCCCTCCTACCCGGGGCCGCCCGAGCAGCCCGCGGACGAGGCATCCACCCGCGACCCGGCACAATGGAACGCGAACCCGCCCCCCCCACCCCTGGAGTGACATGTCCTGGCTCGTGACCGGAGGCGCCGGCTACATCGGCGCCCACATCGTCCGCGCGCTCGCCGAGGCGGGCCTGGCGTCCGTCGTCATCGACGACCTGTCGAGCGGCCACGCCGAGTTCGTGCCCGAGGGGGTGCCGTTCGTGAACGGCTCGATCCTCGACACGGCGCTCGTGGAGAGCACGCTGCGCGAGCACGGCGTCGTCGGGGTCATCCACCTCGCCGGCTTCAAGTACGCCGGCGTCTCGGTGCAGCGTCCGCTGCACACGTACGCGCAGAACGTCGAGGGCACCCGGTCGCTGCTCCAGGCCATGCAGAACGCGGCAGTGTCGAACCTCGTGTTCTCGTCATCGGCCGCCGTGTACGGCACCCCCGACGTGCCGCTGGTCACCGAGGACCTGCCCAAGCGCCCCGCGTCGCCGTACGGCGAGTCGAAGCTCATCGGCGAGTGGCTCATCCGCGACCAGGGCATCGCGACGGCCGAGACGCAGCACCCGCTGCGCCACACCGCACTGCGGTACTTCAACGTCGTGGGATCGGGCGACCCGTCGGTGTACGACACGAGCCCGCACAACCTCTTCCCCCTCGTGTTCGAGGCGCTGCTGGACGGCCGCACGCCGCGCATCAACGGCGACGACTACGACACTCCGGACGGCACGAACGTTCGTGACTACGTCCACGTGGCCGACATCGCCGCCGCCCACGTGGCCGCCGCGCAGCGCCTGCTCGCCGGGGAGCCGCTCGAGCCGGCGTACAACCTGGGCTCGCAGAACGGCCTGAGCGTGCGCGAGATCATGGACGCCATGGCCCGCGTCACGGGCATCGACTTCACGCCCGAGATCGCGCCGCGCCGCGCCGGCGACCCCGACCGCATCGTCGCGACGGGCGAGCTCGCTGCCCGTGACCTCGACTGGAAGAACCGCTACACCGTCGACGAGATGGTCCGCACCGGCTGGGAGGCCCGCCGCAACGCCGGCTGACCCTTCGTGCGATGGCGGATGCCGGCGGCCGGGCTCGGGCGCCGGCATCCGCGTCTCGGATCCGGAGTTCGGAGAACGCGCCGCCTTCCCGGCCGCACCACCCGGCGGCTCCGAGACAGCGGCCCTTCGAGAACCGTCGCGACCTCAGCGCACCGGACCCGCGCTCTCACGGATGACGAGCCGCGTCGGCACGGTCTCGAACGCGGCGGGCGCGCCGGCCTCGATGCCGTCGACGAGGGCCGCGACGGCACGCGCGCCGAGGGTGTCGAAGTCCTGGTGCACTGTCGTGAGCGGCGGCCGGTAGTCGGCGGAATCGGCCACGTCGTCGAATCCGATGACGCTGACGTCGCCCGGCACGGCGCGGCCCGCCTCGGCGATCCCCCGCAGCAGTCCGAGCGCCATCTGGTCGTTCGCGGCGAAGACCGCGGTGGCTCGCGCCCCGACGAGGGCGGATGCCGCACCGTGCCCCGACGCCGAGGTCCAGTCGCCGCGCACGAGGTCGGGCGCGGGCGCTCCCGCGGCCTCGAGGGCCGCGCGCCAGCCGCGCTCGCGCTCGGACGCCGCGAACGAGCCCTCCGGCCCGGCCAGGTGGTGCACGGTCCGATGCCCGAGCCCGAGCAGGTGGCGCACGGCCGCTCCGGCCCCTCCGGCGTGGTCGGTCTCGACGATGCCGTACTGCTGCTCCCAGCCGAGGCGGTCGTCGCGAGGCGAGTCGACGACGACCAGTCGCAGTCCCGCGGCCCCCACGTCGGCACCGCGCACGCGCGCGGTGGCCTCGTTGAGCACGATCGCGCCGTCCACGCCCTGCTCCGCGAGACGCTCGAACGCCTCGGCGACACCGGTGTCGGCGCCGAGCGTCACGACAGTGAGCGCGTAGCCGCGCGAGGCCGCGGCATCCGCCACCGCCTGCAGCATGCGCGAGTTGCCGACCGACGCGAGCGTCGACACGACGAGGCCGAGGGTCTGGGTGCGCCCGGTCCGCAGTGCCCGCGCGGCGCGGTGCGGCCGGTAGCCGAGCGCGGTCATCGCGGCCTCGACGCGGGCACGGGTGTCGGGGTCGACGCGCGGGCTGCCGTTGACCACGCGCGACACGGTCTGCCCCGAGACGCCGGCGCGCTCGGCGACGTCTGCCATGGATATTCGCCTGGCGGTCATGCTCCCCCGATTCGTGTTGACGATAACATAGCGCCGTTGCTACCGTGTTGACGTGAACACACCGCAGTTCGGGACGGATGCCGTCGCCCTCGGCGCCGGCGTCGTCAAGCGTCCGACCCGCCTCGCCGACGGTCGCGAGCTGATCTACTACGACGACCCGGGCACGACGCTCGGCCCCGACCGCGCCATCGATGCGCGCGAGCTCGGCCCGCGCCCCGAGACGGCGACGATGCGTCGCGACGTGCTCACGGGCGACTGGGTGTCGATCGCCGCGGCGCGTCAGAACAGGGCGTTCCTGCCTCCCGCCGAACTCGACCCGCTCGCCCCGCAGACGCCCGCCAACCCGTCCGAGATCCCGTCGCTCTACGACGTCGCCGTGTTCGAGAACAAGTCGCCGTCGTTCGGGCCGGCGCTCGCGGAGGCTCATGGCAACGCTCCGGCAGGCGTCGACGCCCCCCGCGACCTGGACGACCTCGTCGCCCCCGGCCTCGGCCGCACCCGCACGAGCGTCGGCCGCTGTGAGGTCGTGTGCTTCAGCCCCGAGCACTCCGGCTCGTTCGGCTCGCTCACCCCGACCCGCGCTCGCACGGTGATCGAGGCGTGGGCCGATCGCACGGCGGCGCTCTCGGCCCTCCCCGGCATCGAGCAGGTGTTCCCGTTCGAGAACCGGGGCGAGGCGATCGGCGTGACGCTCCCCCACCCGCACGGCCAGATCTACGCCTACCCGTACATCACGCCGCGCACGACGAGCCTGCTGGCCTCGATCGACCGCGAAGGCCACGACCTCTTCGACCGCATCCTGGACTTCGAGCGCGCCGGCGAGCGCGTGATCCTCGAGGGCGAGCACTGGACGGCGTTCGTGCCGTTCGCCGCCCGCTGGCCGATCGAGATCCACCTGCTGCCTCACCGTCACGTCGCCGATTTCGCCGAGACCAGTGACGCCGAGCGCGACGAGCTCGCACCGCTGTACCTGCGGCTGCTCCGCGGCGTCGACGCGCTCTACGACTCGCCGACGCCGTACATCGCCGCGTGGCACCAGGCGCCGGTGCGCCGCGGCCGCGACACGGCCCGCCTGCACCTGCAGCTGACGTCGCCCCGGCGCGCCGCCGACAAGCTCAAGTTCCTCGCCGGTTCCGAGGCCGCCATGGGCGCCTGGATCGGCGACATCCCGCCCGAGACGGCCGCCGCGAAGCTGCGCGATGCCGTCGCGTCCATCCCCGAGGAGACCCTGTGACCCCCGCCGCCACCCGCAACGCGACCGACGCCGCCCGCGCCCTGTTCACCGAGCGGTTCGGCGACGCGCCCGTCGGCACGTGGTCCTCGCCGGGCCGCGTCAACCTCATCGGCGAGCACACCGACTACAACGACGGGTTCGTGCTGCCGTTCGCCATCCAGCACCGCACGCACGTCGCCCTGGCGCCGCGCACCGACGGCGTCTTCCGGGTGCGCGTCGCGTCGACGTTCGACGACGTCACCGCCGAGGTGGCGCTCGACGCCCTCGACGTCGTGTTCCCCGACCAGCGCGACGACATCGTCGAGTGGTCCCGCTACCCGCTGGGCGTCGCGTGGGCGCTGCTGGCGGCATCCGGAACCGACCCCGCCGACGTCAGCGGCGTCGACCTCGCGTTCGCCTCGGATGTGCCCGTCGGCGCAGGGCTGTCGTCATCGGCTGCGATCGAGGGCGCGACCGCCGTCGCCCTCGCCGACACGTGGGGCCTGGAGCTCGACCGCGTCGCGCTCGCGAAGGTCGGCCGCCGCGCCGAGAACGAGGCCGTGGGGGCGCCGACCGGGATCATGGACCAGATGGCGTCGATGCTCGGCCGCCCCGACGCCGCGATCTTCCTCGACTGCCGCTCGCTGCAGGCCGAGGTCGTCGACCTGGGCTTCGCCGAGGCCGGGCTCGAGCTCGTCGTCATCGACACGAACGTCAAGCACTCGCACGCGACCGGCGGCTACGGCGAGCGCCGGGCGGCCTGCGAGCGCGGCGCGGCGGCGCTCGGCGTGCCCGCACTCCGGGATGTGTCGGTCGACGACCTTCCGCGCCTGGCCGAGCTCGTCGACGACGTCACCTTCCGCCGCGTGCGCCATGTCGTCACCGAGAACCAGCGTGTGCTCGACACGGTCCGCACCCTCCGCGAACAGGGCCCGACCGCGATTGGCGACCTGCTGGTCGCATCCCACGCGTCGATGCGCGACGACTTCGAGATCTCGGTGCCCGAGCTCGACACGGCCGTCGAGGCCGCGCTCTCGGCCGGCGCCCTCGGCGCTCGCATGACCGGCGGCGGGTTCGGCGGCGCGGCGATCGCCCTCGTCGCCCACGACAAGGTGCAGGACGTGCGGGAAGCCGCCACCGCGGCCTTCGCGGCGGCCGGGTTCGCGCCACCCACGATCTTCACGGTGACCCCGTCCGCAGGTGCGGCCCGCGACTGACCCAGGGTTCGCGAATGGTTGTGTTTCCGCGTCTCCGTGCGGCGTAAACATATCCTTTCGCGGTTCCGGAGGTGGCTGAACGGCGCGTGAAGACTCGTCGCGCGGCGACACACGCACTGGCGGTGAGGGATGCCGCGGCCTAGCGTCGGACGCAGGGCCGCGGCATCCCTTCATCGCGGTCCGGAAGGAGCGATCGTGGTGCACATCACCGTCGGGACCGAGAACTCGGTGGACGTCGACCTCTACTACACCGACCAGGGACCGGCCGAGGCGCAGCCCGTCGTGCTGATCCACGGGTTCCCCCTGAACGGCGAGTCCTGGGGCAAGCAGCAGGCGGCCCTGCTGCATGCCGGCTACCGCGTGATCGCCTACGACCGCCGCGGGTTCGGCGCATCGACGAAGGCCGGCGACGGCTACGACTACGACACGTTCGCCGCCGACCTGCACGCCTTGATCGAGGACCTCGACCTGCGCGACGCGGTGCTCGTGGGCTTCTCGATGGGCACCGGCGAGATCGCCCGCTACCTGTCGCGCTACGGCTCGGGGCGCGTCGCGAAGGCGGCGTTCCTCGGCTCGCTCGAGCCGTTCCTGCTCATCACCGACGACAACCCCGACGGTGCCGGCCCGCAGTCCTTCTTCGACGGCATCGCCCAGTCGGTGCGCGAAGACCGGTACGCGTTCGTCGCCGGGTTCTTCAAGGACTTCTACAACCTCGACGACACGCTCGGCTCGCGCATCTCGCAAGAGGCCGTCGACGCGAGCGTGCAGGTCGCCAACCTCGCCGGAAACACCGCGATCGCCGCGGCGCCGCTCACCTGGCCGACGGACTTCCGCGCCGACATCCCCGCGATCGACGTGCCGACGCTCATCCTGCACGGCACGGCCGACAACATCCTGCCCATCGACAAGACGGCACGGCGCTTCCGCGAACTGCTGCCGAACGCCGTCTACGTCGAGCTCGAGGGCGCGCCGCACGGCCTGCTGTGGACCCACGGCGCCGAGGTGAACGAGGCGCTGCTGGCATTCCTCTCGGACTGAGGCTACGAGCCGTCGGTGGTCACACGCACGTGGTCGCCGACGGCTTCGCCGCTCCCCGGCACTTCGACGTCGGCGTCGTACAGCGTCGCCTTCACGACCCCGTTCGACACCGCGATCGGAAGGGATGCCGCGCAGCCGGCCGCCCACCCCTCGCCGTCGAACATGAGAAGACACGTGTCGTCGCGCCCGCCGTCGTTCGTCCGCAGTGCGGCGTAGTAGGCGTCCCCGTGCGAGTCCTCGCCCAGATACCGGGTGCTCGACGCCTGGAGGCCGTCGAAGTCGGCCTCCGCCGGCAGACGGTCCTGCTCCGTCTGCTCACCGGCGAGGAACGCCGGCTGCTCCTCCGCCGTCGAGCACGCCGTCAGCCCCGCCATCGCGAGCACCGTCACCACGATCCCGATCGTCCGACCGCGTGCGCGCATCGCCGCTCCTCATCCTCGAATGTGCAGGTCAGCCACACGTTAGCGCCCGCGGTGGGCGCGGGGCGAGCGGAAACGACGGATGCCTCGACCCCGGCCTGCTCGCAGGCCCGGGTCGAGGCATCCAGTGATCCGAGGATCAGGCCTGCGCGGGCACACCGCCCGCGTTGGCCATGGCGATGAGGCCGTCGATCATCTCGGGGCTCGCGCCCGCGCCGTCGCCGGCGAGGCCCGCCATCATGCCGATGCGCCCGATGGGGAAGGACTCCATCATCTTCGACATGTCGACGCCCTCGGGCATGATCGACGCCGCGCTGTCGGCCATGCCGCCCATCGCCTGCGCGATCATCGCCTGCACGATCGGACCCGCGACGGGGTGACGCAGCACCTCGCCGAGCGACGACGTGCGCGTGAGGGGCAGCGTGACCGCGTCGCCCTCGATCGCCACCTCGACGCTGGAGCGGATGTCGCGGCTCGATGCTCCCACCGACACCGTGTACGAGCCGCCCTCGACGACCCAGCGGTCGGCGCGGATGTCCCAGTACGCGAGGTCCTGGCGGCGCACCGTGAGGGTCACCGTCTGCGTCTCGCCCGGCTGCAGCGCGACCGAGGCGAACGCCTTCAGCTCGCGCGGGGCGCGCTGCACCTGCGACCCTTCCAGGCTGGTGTACACCTGCACCACCTCGCGGCCCGCCACGGGACCCGTGTTGGTGACGGCGACGGTCACCTCGACATCGCCGTCCGCGTCGACCTGGGCTGCAGCATCCCCGTACGCGAAGCTCGTGTACGAGAGGCCGTGGCCGAAGGGGAACGCGACGTCCATGCGGCGCGCGTCGTACCAGCGGTAGCCGACGAACAGGCCCTCGCCGTAGCGGACGTGCGAGAACTCGCCAGGGAAGTCGAGGTACGCCGGGGTGTCCTCCAGGCGCACCGGGATCGTCTCGGTGAGCTTGCCCGACGGGTTGACCTCGCCGAACAGCACGTCGGCGGTCGCGCCGCCGCCTGCCTGGCCGAGCAGCCACGCCTCGAGGATCGCGGGCACGCGACCGGCGAACGGCAGCGCGACCACGCCGCCGTTCGACAGCACGACGACCGTGTTCGGGTTGGCGTCGAGCACCGCGTCTAGCAGCTCGAGCTGCGCGGCGGGCAGGTCGATGTCTTCGCGGTCGTAGCCCTCGGACTCCAGGCGTGCCGGCAGCCCCAGGAACACCACGGCCACCTCTGCCGCCTCGGCGGCGGCGACGGCCTCGGCGCGCAGGGCGGTGGCGTCGTCGTCCGACACCTGCAGCGCGTTGCTGAAGCCCTGCGCGTACGACACGTCCCCGGTCGCCAGCGCCCGGATCTCGTCGAGCGCGTTGTCGAGGCGCGTCGGGTTGATCATCGACGAGCCGGCGCCCTGATAGCGGGGGGATGCCGCGAACTCGCCGATCACGGCGACCCGGGCGTCACGGGCCAGCGGCAGCACGCCGCCCTCGTTCTTCAGGAGCACGATCGAGCGGCCGCCCGCCTCGCGGGCGAGCGCGTGGTGCGCGTCGACGTCGAGCGGTCCCGCCACGGAGCCCGCACCCTCGGACGCCTTGCGCACGAGGTCGAGCACACGGCCGGCCGCGACATCGACGACCGACTCGTCGAGCGAGCCGTCCTTGACCGCGGCGACGATCTGCGCGTCGGTGACGCCGCCCGAGGACGGCATCTCGAGGTCCATGCCGGCGGCGAGCCCCGGCACCCGCTCGTTGACGGCGCCCCAGTCCGACACCACCAGGCCCTCGTAGCCCCACTCATCGCGCAGCACCTGCGTGAGCAGCCACGGGTCCTCCGACGCGTAGACGCCGTTGATGCGGTTGTACGAGCACATGACCGTCCACGGCTGGGCGTCCTCGACGACCCGCTGGAAGCCGCGCAGGTAGATCTCGCGCAGCGGCCGCGGATCGACGTCCGACGACGCCCGCATGCGGTCGTTCTCCTGGTTGTTGGCGGCGAAGTGCTTGAGCGACGTGCCCACGCCCTTCGACTGGATGCCCCTGACGATCGCCGCGCCGAGCACGCCCGAGACGATCGGGTCCTCGGAGAGGTACTCGAAGTTGCGGCCGCACAGCGGCGATCGCTTGATGTTGATGCCGGGGCCGAGCAGCACGGCGACGTTCTCGATCGACGTCTCGGTGCCGAGCGCCTCGCCCACCCGGTGGATGAGGTCGACGTCCCACGACGAGCCGAGACCGACAGCGGGCGGGAAGCATGTGGCGGGCACGCTGTCGCCGAGACCGAGGTGGTCGCCGCCCTCGCGCTGCTTGCGCAGGCCGTGCGGGCCGTCGGTCACCATGATGGCCGGCACGCCCGCGCGCTCGATCGGCTTGGTGTACCAGAAGCTCGCGCCGCTGGTCAGCGACGCCTTCTCTTCGAGGGTCAGTTCCGTGACATCGGGGATGCTCATGGAGTTCCTTTCATCGGGGGTCGGTGGGGAGGGTGGATGCCGGTGCCCCCGGCATCCCCCATCATCGAGGTCGGGAGGGCCGCCGTCACCGGGTCGCCTTGATCGGCCAGACGGCGAGCGCGCCGAGGATGCCGAGCACGATCGCGACCGGGAACAGCGCCGCGTACCCGAACGCGAGCGCGATCGCGCCGGCGACTCCCGGCGCGAGGGTCTGCGGCAGGGTGGCGGCGATGTTGACGACGCCGAGGTCCTTCGCGAACGACTTGGCCGAGGGCAGCACCTCGCTCATGAGCGCGGTGTCGACGGCCTGGAACATGCCGAACCCGAAGCCGGCGATGAACGTCATGATCATCCAGGCGTTGATGTCCTGCCAGAACCACGGCAGCAGGAAGGCGAGGCTCACGACCGCGGCCGAGGCGAAGACGAACGGCTTGCGGCGGCCGACCCTGTCGGACAGCGGGCCCGACACGATCGTCGAGATCAGGATGCCGACGAGACTCAGCAATCCCAGCAGCGGGATGATCTGCTCGGGGTGCTCGACGCCGAAGTAGTCGGTGAGCAGGTAGAGCTGGAATCCGGTCACGGCGAAGTAGCCGGTGTACAGCAGCAGGCGTCCGGTGAAGGCCCAGAAGAAGTCGGGGTACTTGACCGGGTTGACCCAGAACGTGCCGAGGAACTCGCGGAAGCTGAACGGCTCGCGCTGCAGTCCGGTGCTCGGGTAGTCCGGGTTGAACGCGACGAACAGCGTGAGCACGAGGAGCGCGAACACCGCGAAGACGATGTACCCGAGGGCGATGCTGTTGAAGAAGAACGAGGCGACGATCGACCCGCCGAGCGCGCCGACCATGAGACCGATGCCCGACAGCGCGGCGAACGTGCCGCGGCGCTTGAGCGGCACGCGGTCGGGCATGACCGCCGAGAGCGGCCCCTGCGCGAAGTTGTAGCAGATCTGCACGAGCGTCCACGCGATGATGATGCCCACGAGCGAGTTCGCGAACGCGAGGCCGACCAGGGCGAGGGCGCCGGCGAGCGCGCCGAGGACGATCCACGGAGCCCGGCGGCCGAACCGCGAGCGCGTGCGGTCGGAGATCTGCCCGGCGATGGGCTGCGCGAGCATGGCGGCGAACGCGCCGATGGTGGCGGCGATCGTGAAGGAGGCGAGCTTGTTCTCCTCGCCGAAGAGCAGGGCGATCTGGCGGGGCAGGAGGATGCCGGGCACCGCGCCCCAGATCAGGAAGATGCCGAGGTTGGCGGGGATGATCCACCACATCAGCCGCCGCAGACCCTTGACGGGCACGGGCGGATCGTCGTTGCCGGCGGCGGTCGCGACGAAGGTTCTCTCGGTGATGGGTGCGATGGGTTCAGACGGCGCTGTCATGGACGGGTCCTTGATTCGGGTGGCGGGCGCTCCTCATCGAGCGCCTCGACAGAAAACCATATGTCACTAGGTTTTGAGAAATCAAGCACTGTTCGGTTTACTTCTCCTATGGCAGAAAGCGGAAAGGGGCGACGAGGCTCCTACGCCAAGGGCGTGGCCAAGCGCGAAGAGATCCTCACGCGCGCGCTCGACGTGATCGCTCGCGAGGGGTACCGCGGTGCATCCGTCAAAGAGCTGGCGGACGCGGTCGGCCTCAGTCAGGCAGGACTCCTCCACTACTTCGACAGCAAGGAGGAGCTGTTCACCGAGATCCTCCGCAAGCGCGACGAACTGGATGCCGTCAATCTCGGCGCGGGCGGCGACATCGAACACGGGCTTGCCGACACCGACCTCGACCTCGACGGGGTGCGCGAGGGATACCTGGGGGTCGTCCGGCACAACGCCGACGTGCCCGGGCTCGTCCACCTCTTCGCCCGGCTCTCGGTCGACGCCGCCGACCCCGAGCATGCCGCACACGACTACTTCGTGCAGCGCGGCACCGACCTGCGCCAGTTCTTCGCCACGGCCATCGCGGCCGGTCAGGCGTCGGGCGACATCGACGACCGTGTCGACCCCGCCGTCCTCGCGCGCCTGTTCCAGGCCGTCGCGGACGGCATGCAGGTGCAGTGGATGCTGGAACCCGACGTCGACATGGCCGCGACCGTGAGCGCCCTGTTCGAGCTCATCTCTCCGCGAGCGGCACCGGGCGGCGCGCAGACGTCCTGACGGGCGGCCGGCCTCCGGTCAGATCGCCAGCGGATCCGCCAGCAGGCGCGTGCGCGCGGCGCGTTGCGCACCCCGCAGCGCGGCATCCGCCCCGAGGCTGCTGCCGAGCACCGGCGCGACCGGCAGCACCGGCGCCTGCGCGATGCGGGGCTGGATCGTGCGGAAGACCGCATCGACGTCCTCGGCGAGCGCCGCGACGAACCCGCCGAGCACGATGACGTCAGGAGCCACCGTCAGCGCGACGATCTGCAGCGTGCGCGCGATCTCGCGCGCCGCCTCCCGCCAGACCGACGCGCACGGCTCAGCGCCCGCACGCACCCGCGACACGAACTCCTCCAGCGCGACCGTCAGCCCCTCCTCGGCCGCGAGGGGACCGAGGCCCGAGCGCGAGAGCAGCACGTCGGGTCCCGCCACGGTGACGAGGCAGCCGTGCTGACCGCACGCGCAGCGCTCCCCATCGGGCACCACGGGCAGGTGCCCGAGTGCGGCCGCCAGGACGCGCGTGCCCGATTCCTCCACGCCCGGAAGCACCACTGCGCCGCCGATGCCGGAGTCCGCCTTGAGGTACAGCAGGGCTCCACCGCCGATGGCGCCGTGCTCCGCCAGCGCCGCCACTTTGGCGTCGGTCAGGAGCCGCACCGCGCGATCGGCGCCCTCGAACGCGGCGACGGCGGCAGACCTCTCCCTGAGCAGCCCGAGCAGGTCGACCTCGCCCCAGTCCAGGTCGGTGTCGGCGAGCACGCGGACGGGCGAGCCGCCGACCGGAGCCCACACGACCACGCAGACGTCCGCGATGCGACGGGCGACGGCATCCATCCGAGCCGCGACGGCGTCGACGGCCTCGGCCAGCACCCGGACGATCGCGTCGGGGTCGCCCATCGGCCGCCCGTGGCGCAGCGACACCCGTGCGAGCTCGTCTCCCGCCAACGTCGCGGCGACCGCCGTCGCATGGTCGGCGTCGAGCAGCGCGACGAGGACGCACGGTGCGGATGCCGCCGGCACGAGCGTCGTGCGGGGCCGGCCCATTCCGGCCGGGGCCACGACATCGCTCTCCTCCACGAGGCCCGCGTCGATGAGCTCGGCCACGAGCGACGTCACCGAGCCCCGCGACAGTCCCGTCGCAGCGGCGATGTCGGCGCGCGCCTCACCGGCGCCCTCGAGCACGCGCCCGAGCACGAGGCCGAGGTTGTGACGACGGACGTCGGGGGTCGCGAGAGGCATGATCGCCATCGTAGGCCGGGGCGGGGGCGCCGATGCGCGGCCCGCCCCGACCGGCTCAGGGCTGCGACGCGTAGTGCGTGTCGTTGACCGTCTGGACGGTCCAGACGCCCGCCTTGTACGTCAGCAGGTTGACGGCGCCGTTGGCGATGCCGCCCTCGGGGAGGCGGTCCTCGGCGCCGAGGTCGACCAGCAGACACGAGATCGACAGCCCGCTCGAGACCACCAGCACCTTGTCGTCGCGGTGCTTGGCCGCGTCCGCCGCGATCGCGTCGAGCGAGGCCTGCATGCGGTCCGAGACCTGGTCGCAGTCCTCGGCGGGGAGCGCAGGCGCGGGGTTGGTGGCCACGATCGCGTCGGTCATGTTCTCGAGCGTGAAGTCGAGTCCGTGCTGGCCGAGGTATCCGAAGACCGCACCCTGCATCGCGCTCTGCTTCGATCCTTCCCAGCCGCCGAAGTTCAGCTCGCGCAGGCCCCCGTCGCGGACCGCCGACAGCTTCGAGCCCGCCCCCTGCAGCATGAGGGTCGCCGTCTCGTAGTGGCGCACCATGTCGGCCGAGTAGGCGGCATCCAGCTTGCCGATCTCGGCGCCGAGGTTCTTGCCGACTCGCGTCGCCACCGCGACGCCCTCGTCGGTGAGCGGCGCGTCGGACCACCCCTGCACGAGCTTCAGCTTGTTCAGGATCGTCTCGCCGTGACGGGTCAGGTACACCTGCACGACGGCGTCGCGGTTCGAGCTCGACGGGTTCGCGGCGGTCGGCGCGGTCGCTGAGGGCGCGGGGGTCCAGCCGCCGAGCGCGGCGGCCCCGAGGACGGCCACGGCCGCGAGGGCCACGCGGGGAATCAGTCGGGTCATGTCATCTCCTTCGATGTGAACGGACTGAACGCTAGCGACATTCGGGATTGGGAGGATGGCCTCGTTGCCTGATCGTTATACATAGTTCAGGTGTTGAACTTTGTTCTCCGGTGCGGCACACTCATCCCGAATGCCGTTCGCATTTCACGCCCGACCACAAGAGACGTCTCGACGAAGAGGAGTCAGCATGACCGCACAGCCCGCGCCCGATCCCGCGCTCGATCTCGCCCCGACCGGCCTCATCCGCAGCACCCCGCCCGCGCCCGGCGAGCCCGCGGCCAGCCCGCCTGCGCGCCGAGCCCTGCTGCCCAGCATGCTGGTCGCCGCACTCACCCTGTTCGCCACCTACGGCGGGCTCATCGCCATCCTGCTGCCGACGCAGATCCAGCTGCTCTTCGGCAAGGAGCACAGCGAGGCCAACCTCGCGATCGTCACCACGACCTCCTTCGTCTTCACGCTGTTCGCACAGCCGATCGCCGGTGCGCTCAGCGACCGCACGCGCTCGCGGTTCGGCCGCCGCGCCCCGTGGATGGTCCTCGGCGCGCTCGTGGGCGGCATCCTGCTGTTCGGAATGGGGTCGCTCCAGGACCTCGCCCTGATCACCGTGTTCTGGGTCGTCATCCAGGTGGCGCTGAACTTCCTGCAGGCACCGCTCACCACGATCACCGCCGACCGGTTCCCGCGCTCGAAGCGCGGCGGCGCGAGCGCCATGATCGGCCTCGGCACGCAACTGGGCATGACGATCGGCATCATGATCGCGAGCGCGCTGGCCGCCCAGTACGGCGTCGCCTACTCCGTGTTCGGCGGCGCCGTGATCGTCGTCACCCTGCTGTTCGTGCTCATCAACCGCGACTGGTCGTCGAAGGGCGCCGCCGTCGAGCCGTTCCGCTGGAGCGCCTTCTTCAAGGGCTTCTGGATCAACCCGCGCAAGCACCCCGACTTCTTCTGGGCCTTCACCGCCCGGTTCCTGCTGATCCTCGGCTACTTCGTCGTCTCGACCTACCAGCTGTACCTGCTGCAGAAGTACATCGGCCTGTCGCTGGGCGAGGCCCAGGGCGCCGTGCTGACGCTGACGCTCGTCGCGTTCGTGCCGACCCTCGTCGCGATCGCCCTCTCGGGCTGGTGGAGCGACAAGGCCGGTCGCCGCAAGATCTTCATCTACGCGGCCACGGTCGTCATGGTCGTCGGTCTCGCGATGCCCCTGATCATGCCCGACATGACCGGCATGATCCTCATGAGCATCATCAACGGCGTCGGGTTCGGCATCTACATGTCGGTCGACGCGGCCCTCATGACCGAGGTGCTGCCGAGCGAGGGCACTGCCGCGGGCAAGGACCTCGGCATCCTCAACGTCGCGACCAACATCCCGCAGGCGCTCAGCCCGTCGATCGCTCTGCTGATCATCTCCGCCCTGGGCGGGTACGCCATGCTGTTCGTGTTCGCGATCGTGTTCGTGATCCTCGCAGCGATCGCCACGGCGCCCATCAAGGGCGTCCGCTAGAGTCCGCAAGAAGGGACCCTTCACATGACCGACACCACGACCACCCTCCGGTACGCCGAGGCCGACACCGCCACCGGGCGCGTGCGCGGCTTCTGGCGGGGCGAGCCGGGCGACGGCGGCAGCGCCGCATTCCTCGGCATCCCGTTCGCCCAGCCGCCCGTCGGCGACCTGCGCTTCGCCGCACCGGTGCCCGCCGAGCCGTGGCAGGGCGTGCGCGACGCGCTGGAGTACGGCGCCACGGCGCAGCGCGGCGACCCCGGGGTGACCCTCATCCCCGAGCCGTCGGTGCCGGGCGAGGCGACGCTCAACGTCAACGTGTTCACGCCCGTCCCGGGCGAGACCGACGCGGCGCTGCCGGTGCTGGTGTGGATCCACGGCGGGGGGTACTTCGCCGGCTCCCCCGCGTCGCCGTGGTACGACGGCCGCGCCTTCAACCGCGACGGCATCGTCACCGTGTCGATCTCGTACCGCCTCGGCTTCGACGGGTTCGGCTGGATCGAGGACGCCCCCTCCAACCGCGGCATCCGCGACTGGCTGCTGGCACTCGAATGGGTGCAGGCCAACATCGCGAACTTCGGCGGCGACCCGTCGCGGGTCACGATCGCGGGGCAGTCCGCGGGCGGCGGGGCGGTGCTGACGCTGCTCGGGATGCCGGCGGCCCAGCACCTGTTCCACTCGGTGTGGGCGCTGTCGGCGGCCACGGCCGACGTCGCACCGGCCACCGGGGAGCGCATCGGCCGCGACGTCGCCGCCCGCCTGGGTGTCGCCCCGACGCGGGCCGGCCTGGCGACCGTGCCCGAGGAGAAGATCCTCGAGGCGCAGAAGGCGGCGACCGAGGTGTCCGGCGCCGGTGCGATCACGAAGCTCCTCGACGAGGGCCTGACGCTCGGCCCGGCGATCGACGGCGACCTGATCACGCGTCCGACGCTGGAGTCCATCGCCGCGGGCGTCGGCGCCGACAAGCCGCTCGTGCTGGGCGCCACCGAGGACGAGTTCTCGATGGTCGTCTCGGGCTCCGCCAAGACCCTCCGGTGGATCCCGCTGTCGATCCTGCTCGGCACGTCAGGCCTGAAGGGCGACAAGCGCAAGGCGTACCTCGCCGCGAACCGGGACGTCGTGGCTCGCGGTCACGCCGCCGTGCTCGGCCGGTACATCACCGACCGCATGTTCCGCACGTTCGTCGTCAAGGCCGCGACCGCCCGCGGCGCCGCACCGACCTGGGTGTACCGGTACGCGTTCCGCTCGACGCAGCCGGGCATGGTGAACGACGCCGCGGTGCACTGCATCGATGTGCCGTTCTGGTTCGACTGCCTCGACTCGGTGCGCGTCGAGCCGCTGACGGGACCGAACCCGCCGCAGGCCCTCGCCGACCAGACGCACGGCGCTGCCGCGGCCCTCATCACCGGAGGCGACCCCGGCTGGCCCGCGTGGTCGGAGGCTCCCGGCACGACCCGCGTGTTCGGCGGCGCGACGCCCGGCATCGACCCCGACGGCTACGCCGCCGTGGCCCCCCTGCTCTGACCTCGGAGCCGGCAGACCGTCAAACCGGCGGGCCCGATCGACACTTCACCGCCTGATTCGGCTGTGAAAGCGAGATCTGGCCCGTCGGTTTCACCGCGCACCGGCGGCGCGCCCCCGCAGCAGGCCCGCGAGTGCGGCCTGCACCTCCTGAGGGTGCCACATGATGTCTTCGGCGATCGGGCGATAGGTGGCGTAGCCGAGCGCGGCGGCAGCCTGATCGCGACGTCTGTCGCGCCGTTGGTCTTGCCAGGTCGAGTGGAATTCCTGGCTGTCGCACTCGACGATGAGCCAGCCGTCGACGACGAAATCGACGCGCCCGACCCCCACGATGCGGACCTGAACATCGAAGGATGCGCCGAGCGCTCGCAGCATGAGCCGGACGAGGGTCTCGGGCCCGGACTCCGCCCGCGCGTCGATGAGCGTCCGCAGCACGCGATGGCGTCTCGGAACGGCTGCGAACAACTCCGTGAGGTCATCCGCGTGCAGCACGCCCTGATGAAGCGCGGAGTCGAGCGTCGCCAGCGCAGCGCGCGGCTGCTGGCAGCGGACGGCCTGCAGCACGGCGTCGAAGACCTCGACCGATGTGGCAGACACGGACGGTGTCCGTCGCAACCTGTCCCAGTGACGGCGAACGCGGCGTGAGAGAACTGGCGCGGTCACGCGGTTCTGGTGCAGATGCACGTGAAGCTCTCCCCGATCGAGCACGAAGACTCCCAACCGTCGCAGCTCCGACACGCAGGTGAGCCGGCCGCCGAGACCACACGCATCCACGACGTCGCTCGGGGCATCCGGCGGGAGGTACGCGTTGTCGCGTGGTTTGAGAAGCTGCCTACGCGCAACCGCACTCGCCAGTGCCCGGTCGGTCCACCCGCTCGCGATCAGTTCGCGCCGACGCAGAAAGCGCATCGGCGGTGCAGGCATGTGTAGGAGCATCCCGCCTGACCGGCAGGAAGGGGGCCGCGCCCGGCGGCTCAGTGGAGAGTCGCTCGGGCTCGGCACCTGGGGAGGAAGCCCGGGTCGACGTCAAAGCGGCGGGCCCGATGTGCATGTGAGAGCTCCTGAAGTGCTCCACAGTGCAATCGAGCCCGCCGCTTTGACGGCAACGCTCCTCAGCTGAGCGCGGGGATGACCTCGCGCTCGAACAGCTCCACGCCCGACACGTCGTACGCCGCCTCGGGGAAGTAGTGGATGCTGTAGCCCAGGCCGTGCTCGGCGCGCTCGGCGAGGCGCTCGGCGACCTGCTCGGGCGTGCCGAAGCCGGGCGACGACAGGTAGTCCTGCTCGATGTGCGCGGCGCGCTCGTCGCCGACGTGCGGACGCAGCCGCTCGACGACGGCCGAGAGGCGGTCGCGGGCCTCGGCCTCGGTGGCGCCGACGATGGTGTTGAAGTTCGACGAGCGGGTGATCGAGGCGAAGTCGCGGCCGAGGGCGTCGCAGTGTCCGCGCAGCACGTCGCTCTTGTGGTCGAACTCCTCCAGCGAGCCGGCGAAGTTGGTGTACGACGCGTACTGCGCCGCGATCTTGAGCGTGACCTTCTCGCCGCCACCCGCGATCCAGAACGGGATGCCGCCGTCCTGCAGCGGGAGCGGCTGCACGATCGCGCCGTCGACCTGGAAGTGGCGGCCGTCGAGCGTGGCGCGCCCGGTCGTCCACGCCTGGTTCATGATGTCGACGCCTTCGCGCAGCATGCGCAGCCGGTCGGCGACGGGCGGGAAGCCGTAGCCGTACGCCTTCCACTCGTGCTCGTACCAGCCGCCGCCGATGCCCATCTCGGTGCGGCCGCCCGACACGATGTCGACGGTCGCGGCGACCTTGGCGAGGTACGCGGGGTTGCGGTACCCCATGCACGTGCACATCTGGCCGAGGCGGATGTTCGAGGTCGACGCGGCGAAGGCGGCCATGAGCGTCCACGCCTCGTGCGTGGCCTCGTCGGAGTGCACCGGCGTGGTGTGGAAGTGGTCGTAGACCCACAGCGACTCCCACGGACCGGCGTCGGCGCGCTGCGCGAGGGAGTTCATCACCGCCCACTGCTCGGCGGGGTCGATGCCGACGAGATCGAATCGCCAGCCTTGGGGGATGAAGGTTCCGAAGCGCATGATCCTCAGCCTAGGACGACGACGGATGCCGCAGCGCACGGTCCGCGGAGGCTCGACGCCCGCTCCCCCGAAGGGGTATATTGCGCCGTCCCCGTCGCCGTAGCCGTCGCCGCGGTCAGTCCCCGACCACGCGGGCGTGCGGCATCCGCTCCCGCATCACCGCGATGGCCTCGGGGTTGTGGTCGACGAGCACGGCGTCGCGACCGAGCGCGGACGCGACCGCGCCGGTCGTGCCGCTGCCGGCGAAGAAGTCGAGCACGCGATCGCCGGGTCGCGACGACGCCTGCACGATGCGCCGCAGGATCCCCTCGGGCTTCTGCGTCGGGTACCCGGTCTTCTCGCGGCCGGTGGTCGGCACGATCGTGTGCCACCACACGTCGGTGGGCAGCTTGCCGCGCTCGGCCTTCTCGGGCGTGACGAGGCCGGGCGCCATGTACGGCTCGCGGTCGACGGCATCCGAGTCGAACCAGTACGCCTTCGGGTCCTTGACGTACACGAGGATCGTGTCGTGCTTCGTGGGCCAGCGCTTGCGGGTCTTGGCGCCGTAGTCGTACGCCCAGATGAGTTCG
>NZ_JBQCIP010000238.1:0-3245 GCF_051953575.1 Microbacterium sp. | reverse complement strand
CCCCCTGCGGCCCCCCAGCCAGCCCTAATGGTTGTTGGCCCCCCGCCGCGGGGGGGCGGCACCCACCCAGGCCCCGATTCCCGGCGGGCGATCGGGCAGGATGGCGGGAGGAGCCGGGGGCCGTTAAGGGCGTCCGGACCGGGAGTCCTGGCAGGGATGCCGGCGGGAGAGGTCGCTGATGACGCTTCGCAGTTCGCAGTGGTACGCGGGGGACGACCGCAACGCGTACATCCATCGGGCGTGGATGCGCCGCGGGGTTCCGGACTCGGCGTTCGGAGGGCGTCCGCAGATCGCGATCGCGAACACGGCGTCGGACCTCACGCCGTGCAACGCGCACCTCACGGAGGTGGCGCAGTCGGTGAAGAACGGCGTCTACGAGGCGGGCGGCATCCCGCTGGAGCTGCCGGTGGTGTCGCTGGGCGAGACGAACGTGCGGCCGACGGCGATGCTGTGGCGCAACATGGCGGCGATGGCCACCGAGGAGATGCTGCGCGCCAACCCGATCGACGGGGTCGTGCTGCTGGGCGGCTGCGACAAGACGATCCCGTCGCTGCTGATGGCGGCGGCATCCGTCGACCTGCCCGCGGTGGTGGTCCCGGGCGGGCCGATGCTCACCGGGCACTTCCGCGGCGAGGCGCTGGGCTGCGGCACCGACGTGTGGCGCCTCAGCGAAGAGGTGCGGGCCGGGACGCTGAGCGAGGCGATGTTCCTCAAGAGCGAGTCGTCGATGATCCGCTCGAAGGGGCACTGCAACACGATGGGCACGGCCTCGACGATGGCGCTGGTCGCAGAGGCGCTCGGCACGGTCATCCCGGGGCTCGCCGGGACCCCGGCCGCCGATGCGCGACTGCTCGAGGCCGCCCACGACACAGGGCGGTTCGCCGTCCAGCTCGTCGCGGACGACCGCCGCCCGTCGACGTTCCTCACGAAGGGGAGCTTCCACAACGCGATCGTGGCGCTGGCCGCCATCGGCGGGTCGACGAACGCCGTGGTGCACCTGCTGGCCATCGCCGGGCGGCTGGGCATCGAGCTGACGATCGACGACTTCGACCGCATCGGCGCAGAGGTGCCGCTGCTGGTGAACCTGCAGCCGGCGGGCCGGTACCTGATGGACGACCTGTATCGGGCGGGCGGGTTCCTCGCCGTGCTCCGCGAAGTGCGGGACCTGCTCGACCCCGAGGCGCTGACCATCACCGGGCGTCCACTGGTCGAGTACCTGGACGACGCGAAGATCTGGGATGCCGACGTCATCACGCCGCGGGAGTCCCCGCTGCAGCCGCACGCCGGCATCTCGGTGCTGCGCGGGTCGCTCGCTCCGGGCGGCGCCCTGATCAAGCCCGCGGCGGCGTCGCCGCACCTGCTGAAGCACCGGGGCCGGGCGGTCGTGTTCGACTCGATCGAGGACTTCCACGCCCGCATCGACGACCCCGACCTCGACATCGACGAGGACTCGGTGATGGTGCTGCGCGGCTGCGGGCCGAAAGGCTACCCGGGCATGCCGGAGGTGTCGAACATGCCCCTGCCGACCAAGCTGCTGGAAAAGGGCGTGCGCGACATGGTGCGCGTCTGCGACGGCCGCATGTCGGGCACCGCGTACGGGACGGTCGCGCTGCACGTGACCCCCGAGGCCGCCGCGGGCGGCCCGCTCGCCGTGGTGCGCACCGGCGACTGGATCAGCCTCGACGTGCGTGCGCGCCGGCTGGACCTCGATGTTCCCGCTGACGAGCTCGCGGAGCGGATGCCGAACCAGGCCACCCTCGACGGCTACGCGAACCCGCGGCGCGGGTGGGAGCGCCTGTACGTGGACCATGTGCTGCAGGCCGACCGCGGCGCGGACCTCGACTTCCTCGTCGGCGCGTCCGGATCGGAGGTGTCGCGTGAATCCCATTGAGTCCGGCTACGCCGACGTGCCGCTGCTCGCCACGGCCCGGGTCGCCGGCGACGAGCCGGCCTTTCTCGGCGAGGGGCCGACCTGGGATCCGATCCGCGAGCGTCTGCTGTGGGTCGACATTATGGCAGGCGTCGTCCATGTCGGCCGCCTCCACGACGACGGCCGCGTCGAGCCGCAGAGCCGGATCCAGACGCCCGACACCGCGGGTGCCGTCGCGGTCGCCGCCGACGGTGCGCTCGTCGTCGCCGGGACGAGCCGGCTGCACTACGTCGCGGCCGACGGTGCGATCTCGTCGGGACGAGAGCTGGTGACCGGCGACGGTCGCCGGTTCAACGACGCCAAGCCCGACCCGGCCGGGCGTCTCGTCGCGGGCACGCTCGGGCCGGGCGACGAGCTCCTGCTGCGCATCGAGCCCGGAGCCGATGAGCAGGTGACCGTCATCGACGACGACCTCACGCTCTCGAACGGACTGGCATGGAGCGCCGACGGCCGCCGGTTCTACAGCGCCGACACCGGCAGCGCCCGGATCTTCGTCCGCTCATACGATCCCGCGACCGGCGCGACCGGACCGCGCACCGTCTTCGCGGAGCTCGGCCACGGACACCCCGACGGCATGACGATGGACGCCGACGACCACCTCTGGGTGGCGGTGTGGGGCGGGGGCTGCGTGCTGCGCTTCTCTCCCGACGGCCGCCTCGTCGGCCGCGTCGACGTGCCCGCACCGCACACGACGTGCCCGGCGTTCGCCGGATCGGACCTGGGCACGCTCGTCATCACGACCGCGACCGAGCACATGACGCCTGCACAGCTCGAGCGATACCCGCTCTCGGGACGCCTGTTCACGGCGAAGACGGGTGTGCGCGGCATCGCGCCGACGCTGTGGGGCGGGCGATGAAGGCCCTCGTCATCACCGCGCCCGGGCGTGCGGAGGTGCAGGACGTGCCGGCTCCGACAGCGGCGCCCGGCGAGGTGGTCGTCGACGTGCAGCGCGCCGGGATCTGCGGCACCGACCTGGAGTTCTTCAGCGGCGAGATGGCGTACCTGCACACCGGCCACGCCGCGTACCCGATGCGCATCGGCCACGAATGGATGGGCACCGTGTCGGCGGTCGGCGCCGGCGTCGACCCGGCCTGGATCGGACGAAGGGTCACCGGCGACACGATGCTCGGCTGCGGCGAGTGCCACCGGTGCCGCAATCACCGGCAGCACCTGTGCGAGAACCGCTACGAGGTCGGGATCCGCCGGGGCTGGCCCGGCGCCCTCGGAGAGCGGGTGGCCGTGCCCGCGACCTCACTCGTGGAGGTGCCCGCGCCGCTCGGCCCGACGCACGGCGCGCTCGTCGAGCCGGGGGCCA
>NZ_JBQCIP010000237.1:0-4425 GCF_051953575.1 Microbacterium sp. | reverse complement strand
CGGCTCAGATCTCCCGATCCGCCGACACCGGCACCGCGATCGACTCGGTGAGCGCGAGCTCGTAGCGGCGCTGCCGACGCTTGAGCCAGAGCCCTCCGGCGATGAGCAGCGCCAGCACACCGTACGCCGACGCGGCGAACGGATGCATCACCAGCGTCGTCAGATCCCCCTGGCTCAGCTGCAGCGCTCGACGCAGCTGCGCCTCGCCCATCGGTCCGAGGATCATCCCGACGACGAGAGGTGCCACGGGTACGCCGAAGCGCCTCATGAAGTACCCCAGCACGCCGATGATCAGCAGGATGAGGATGTCCACGACCGAGTAGTTCAGCGCGTAGGCGCCGAAGGCGGCGAACAGCAGGATCCCGGCGTAGAGGTACGGCCGAGGGATCTGCAGCAGCTTGACCCACATGCCCACGAGCGGCAGATTCAGCACGAGCAGGATGACGTTGCCGATGTAGAGGCTGGCGACGAGTGCCCAGACGAGGTTCGACTGGCTCGTGAACAGCATCGGGCCTGGCTGCAGCCCGTACGACTGGAACGCCGTGAGGATGATCGCCGCCGTGGCGGTGGTCGGCAGCCCCAGCGTGAGCAGGGGCACCAGCACGCCCGCGGCCGCGGCGTTGTTCGCGGACTCGGGTCCTGCCACGCCCTCGATAGCGCCGTGGCCGAACTCCGCCTTGTGCCGCGAGAGCTTGCGCTCCGTGGCGTAGGAGAGGAACGTCGCGACGTCCGCCCCGCCGGCGGGGATCGTGCCGATCGGGAAGCCGATGGCCGTACCACGCAGCCAGGGCGCCCACGAGCGCTTCCAGTCCTCGCGCTTCATCGAGTGCCGCCACGACCCGCCGACCGGCGTCACCGGGATCGAGCCGTGACGCAGGCGTGCAGCGACGTACAGCGTCTCGCCGACGGCGAAGAGACCGACCGCGACGAGCACGACGTCGATGCCGTCGGCCAGGGGCAGCAGCCCGAGCGTGTACCGCGCCTGTCCCGACAGCAGATCGGTGCCGATGAGGCCGATGAACAGGCCGATGCCGAGGGACGACATGCCCCGCGCCACCGACGAGCCGAGCAGCGCGCCGACGGTGATGAAGGCGACCACGATGAGCGCCACGTAGTCGGCGGGACCGAGACTGACCGCGAACTTCGCGAGCACCGGGGCGAGCAGCGTCAGGCCGATCGTGGCGATGGTGCCGGCGATGAACGAGCCGATCGCGGCCGTCGCGAGGGCCGTGGCGGCCCGTCCCATCCGTGCCATCTTGTTGCCCTCGATGGCCGTGATGATGGATGCCGACTCCCCTGGCGTGTTCAGCAGGATCGAGGTGGTCGAGCCGCCGTACATGCCGCCGTAGTAGATGCCGGCGAACGTGATGAGCGCGGCCGTCGGGTCGAGCGTGTAGGTGAGCGGCAGCAGCAGCGCCACCGTCATGGCGGGCCCGATGCCGGGGAGCACGCCGACGGCGGTGCCGACGAGCACGCCGAGGAACGCGAAGAGGAGGTACTGCGGCTGGAACGCCGTCGCGAACCCCTCGAGCAGGAGTGAGATGTTGTCCATGGGTGGTCCGTCAGATGAGGGGGCCGAGCCAGCCGAGCACCGGCCCGAGGGGCAGCGAGAGGCCGAGCAGCTCGCCGAAGAGGATCTGCACGATGACGCCGATGACGAGGCCCACGACGAAGCCGAGCCACCAGCGCCTGTTGCCCAGCGCCCACGCGACGCCGCCGAACAGCAGGGCCGCGGCGAGCGCCCAGCCGATGTACTCCAGCAGCAGCAGGTGCGCCATGACGAGCGCGAGGATGATGGCGATCGTGCGCCAGTCGGTGCGGGCGTCCGGGTCGGTGTCCTCGGACTCCTCGGGGGTGCCGAGGTGTCCGCGGAGCACGCCGATCAGCACGGCCACGCCGGCGGCCAGGAGGATCACCGACATGAAGATCGGGAACACGGTCGGCCCGACGCGGGCGCCCGCGGGCACCCGGATCAGGAACGCCCCGACGAGCGCGAAGACGCCGAGGCCGATGACGAGCAGCGCGAAGACGAGCTCACCGGTGCGGCGGCGGGTCGCGCGGGGCGGCGCCACCGCGAGCGACGGCTTGGTGATGGGGGGCGGGCCCCCTTCCGGACCGGAAGGGAGCCCACCGGGGGCGGAGGTCGTCATTCCACGAGCCCGATGCTCTGCAGCGTGTCGCCGACCGAGCTCACGTTCTCGGCGAGGAACGCGTCGAAGTCATCGCCGACGAGGAACGCGTCGGACCAGCCGTTGTCTTCGAGAGTGGTCTGCCACTGCCCGCTGTCGTGCATCTCGGTCACGAGATCCGCGAGCGCCTGGGCCTCGGCATCCGAGATCCCGCCGGGGGCGAGCACGCCGCGCCAGTTCGTGAGCACGACGTCGTACCCCTCGTCGGTGAGGGTCGGCACCTCGGGCAGCAGAGCGGCCGGCTCTTCCGAGCTCACGCCGAGGGCGCGCATCGAGCCGTCCTCGACGAACTCGGCGAACTCGCCGACGCCCGAGATGCCGGCGTTCGCGTTGCCGCCGAGCAGCATCGTGACCGCCTCGCCGCCGCCCGCGTTGGGGACGTAGTTCAGCTTCTCGATGATCTCGTCCGAGTCGAGGCCCGCCTCGGTCAGCAGGAGCCCTGCCAGGATGTGGTCGGCGCCGCCCGCCGACCCGCCGGTCACGACGACGGACTGCCCGTCCTCGGAGATGGCGTCGACGAGGTCTTCGAGGGTCTTGTACGGCGAGTCCTTCGGGACCACGACGACCAGCGGCTCCTCGGTGAGCCGCGCGATGGGCGTCGTGTCTTCGATGCGGGTCGCCGAGCCGTTCGTCTCGATCGCTCCGACCATGACGAGGCCGGTGACGATCAGCGAGTACGGGTCCTTCTCGTTGGCGAACGACGCCAGGCCGACGGTTCCGCCGGCGCCGCCGACGTTCGTGACGGGCGCCGCCGAGACCAGGTCCTCGCCGGTGAGCACGGCGCTCATGGCGCGACCGGTCTGGTCCCAGCCGCCGCCCGGGTCGGCCGGCACCAGGATGCCGACCTCGTCGACGGCGGCGGCCGCCTTGTCGTCTCCCCCATCGCCTGCCGCTGCCCCGCCGTTACCGGACGACGTGCAGCCGGCGAGCGCCAGGGCTCCCGCGGCGATGATCGCGGGGATCGCGAATCTGCGCATTCCACTCCTCCTCGAGTGCGTGCGGGGCGACATCGCCCCGTGCTGTGTGATTCCCGACGCTAGGCATCCGCCCGGGTCGGCGACGGGTTGCGTAACTAATGCGCGACTTCCGTAACTATTGGTCGCGGGCGAGGGATGCCGCGGCCCGCCGCCGACCGGACAGCCGACTTACACTTGCCTGCGTGACGCCGATGTCGCTCAAGGTGCAGCTCCTGCTTCTGCAGGCCGTGATCGTGTGCCTGGCGACCCTTGTCACCGGCGTGATCGCCGCGACACTGCAGGAGCGCGCGATCCGCACCTCGTACCAGGACCGCATGGTCGCCGTGGCCCAGTCGGTCGCCCGGCAGGAGGTGATCCTAGAGGCCTTCGACGACCCCGAGCCCTCGCGGGTGATCCAGCCGCTCGCGGAGCTCATCCGCCGCGCATCCGACATCACGTACGTGGTCGTGACGGACGCCGAGGGCATCCGCTTCTCGCACCCCGACCCGGACCGCATCGGCGAGCAGGTGTCGACCGATCCGTCGGTGCCGCTCTCGGGCGAGACATTCATCGGCACGCAGGAGGGAACCCTCGGCGTGTCGTGGCGGGTGAAGGTGCCGATCTTCGACCCGGGCGACGGCGACGTCATGGGTACCGTCTCTGTCGGCATCCTGGAATCCGAGATCAGCGAGCAGTTCCTGTCGCAGGTGCCGTGGCTGCTGGTCGCGATGGGCGCCTCAGCCGTGATCGGCGTGTTCGGCGCCGCATGGGTGACCTCGGTCATCCGCAAGCGGATCTTCCGCCTCGAGCCCGGCGAGATCGCCTCGCTCGTCGAGCAGCGCGAGACCGTGCTGCATCGCATCGGCGAGGGCATCATCACCGTCGACGAGCACGGTGTCATCACCGTCGCGAACGACGCGGCCGCCCGTCTGCTCGGCGACGACGACCTGGTCGGACGCCCGGCGGTCGAAGCGCTGGAGCCCGCGGTGGCCGACGTGCTGCGCCGCGGCGAACCGGACGGCGCGCTCGTGCTCGTCGGCGAGCGCGTCCTCATCGCGCGCAGCACCGGCACGGTCGTGGACGACGAGCCCACCGCGGCGACCCTCCTGCTGCGCGACCACACCGAGCTGCACCAGGCGCTCCGCGAGATGGACGGAGCCCAGTCGCTCACCGACGGTCTGCGCGCCCAGGCCCACGAGTTCGCCAACACGATGCATGTGCTGTCGGGGCTGCTCGAACTCGGCCTGGTCGACGATGCGCGCGAGTTCATCGCCGGATCG
>NZ_JBQCIP010000236.1:0-48021 GCF_051953575.1 Microbacterium sp. | reverse complement strand
GGTCGACGGCCGTGAGCGGGCCGCCCGCCAGGAGCGCGACGAACGCCGCGACCAGGAGCACCAGGGTCAGGGGCGTGAACACCCGCGTGAGCACGGGGGCCATGTTCTCGACGACGCTCTTCTTCGCCTCGACCAGCCACGCCGCCACGAGGAACGCGCCGGGCACCGCGAACGGCATCAGCCAGTCCTGCACGAACGGCTCGATCTCGATGTCGACGACGCCGAAGACTCCGAACAGCAGTCCCATCAGCAGCCCGCCGCCGAGCGCGATGAGGGCGAAGTAGATGACCAGCTCACCGGTGAACCGCACGAAGTCCATGCGACGGGCGTGGTCACGCCACGCTCCCCCGGTGTACGCGACGCCGAGCAGCAGCCACAGGAGCACCGGCAGGTGGGTGGCGGTGAGCGCGTACGTCATGCCGGGACTGCCGTCGGTGACGACGAACGGGTACAGGTTCACGGCGACCGCCACGGCCGCGGTCATGCCGACCAACGTGGCTCCGACGCGGCCCGGGAGGCGACGCGACCACGCGAAGTACGCGGCGAGGAACGGCAGGACGGCGAACGCCACGTTGAGCCCGAAGGCCTCGTCGTCGCCGAGTGCGAGCAGCGACTTCACCGCGATCCCGGCGCCGACGGCGAGCCCGATCAGCACGCCGAGGTCGCGCCACCGGCGGTCTGCCTCCGCAGGCGCCTCGGGGACGAGCACGAGCTGCTTCCAGAGCCGCTCGGAGTGCTCGCGGGCGAACTCGCGCGACACGTCGTCGAGGTTGCCCATGCGCCTGACCGCGACGAGGAACGCCTCGTCGTCGTCCAGGCCCCCGGCCCGCAGGTCGGCGACCTGGCCGCGCAGGTTGTCCTCAAGCTCCGCGGCGTCGTCGGGGGTGATCGCCCGGCGCCGCAGCACCCATGCGCGCCACTGGTCGATCTGGTTCTCGAGCCCGGCGCGCTCGTCGACGGAGAACTGCTCGCTCATGCCCACGCCCCCGCCGCCTCGGGCCCACGCAGTGTGTTCCACACCTGACGCAGCGCATCCCCGACGACGTCCCACTGCGCCTGCCGCTCCACGAGCGCTTCCCGGCCGGACCTCGTCAGCGCGTAGTGCTTGCGCTTGCGGCCCGCCTCGGACACGCCCCACTCGGCGGAGACGAGGCCGTTGCGCTCGAGGCGGTGCAGCAGCGGGTAGAGCATTCCGTCGCTCCACTCGAGCTCACCGCCCGAGAGCTCCCCGACGCGCTGCAGGATCGCGTAGCCGTACGACTCGCCCTCGGCGAGGATGCCGAGCACCATGGGCGTCGCCGCGGCGGCGACCAGGTCCTTGCCGATCTTCATCGCGTCCTCCTCGTTCACACCTAGAACAGCTAGGTACATAGAAGTACAAGTTACCTAGAAGTGCAAGGTAAGTGGATGACGTCGCATGACGGCACGGGCCGGACGCGGGAATTCCGACCTCGTCGACGTGTTGGGATGGAGTATGACTTCGCCCGTGAGCATCCCCGACACCGCTGCCGCGGTCGACGCCCCCTCCGCCGCAGACGAGCCCTCCGCCGCAGACGAACGCTGGGCGGCCGTCTCGGCTCCCCACGGCACCGCGGCCCTGCGCCACACCCACTGGCTCGACGCCGAGCCGCGCGCCTACGAGGGCGCGCCCGGGCTGTGGCACGGTGAGGGCGGCCGCGTCGTCGGCACCGGACTCCCGGGAGCGGTGCCCGACGTGACGCTCTCGGCCGGCGAGCACCTCGACGTGGGCGCGCTGCGGCTCAAGGCCATCAACCGCGGCGGCGCCCCCGCGCTGCGCGTGTTCGACCCCGAGACGCCCGGCCGCACCTCGCTGCGCGGCATCCTCTCGTTCCCCCACGACGACGCCTGGGCCGTCGACGGCGTCTTCCACCCGGCGGCCGAGGGACAGTCGATCGTCATCGAGAGCGTCGACGGCTACGAGCGCGAAGAGCCGGCGGTCGGCACCATCGCCCTGAACATCGCCGGTGAGGCCGTCGAGCTCACGGTCTGGGGCGATCTCGACGACGAGCTCGAGGCGGTGATCGCGGACGGCACCAGCAACGTCGACGCCTACCGCTTCCGGTTCCTGCCGATCGCGGTCCCCGCGGCCGATGGCAGCGTCACCGTCGACTTCAACCGCGCCTACCTGCCGCCGTGCGCGTTCAGCGACCACTACGTGTGCCCGCTGCCGCCGCTCAACAACCGCCTCGCCGTGCGCGTCGAGGCGGGGGAGCGCATCGCCGACCGCGCCTGACGTGGTGCCGCCCCGCGATGCGCCACAATGGTGCCGCGCGGGCGGTGCTGCGGCTCGTGATCCAGTGGCGGAGGAGCGGGCACGATGGCACGGAGCGCGAAGCCGAAGAAGGTCCGCTCAGAACTGAAGAACACCGCGTACGAGATCTTCATCGGGATCCTGTCGATCCTCTCGATCCTGAATCTCGTGCTGGTGTACGTGTTCCGCAACGATCCGTCGCTGCAGACGGTGCTGAGCGTCATGAACGGCCTGTTCAGCGTCATCTTCCTGATCGACTTCCTCTACCGGATCTTCACGGCGCCGTCGGCGTCCAGGTACTTCTTCCGCGACTTCGGCTGGGCCGACCTGCTGGCGAGCCTGCCGTTCGCCGAGTTCAAGATCCTGCGCATCTTCCGCCTGGTGCGGGTGTACCGGCTGCTGCGCACGCTCGGCGTGCGCAGCCTCGTGCGCACGCTCGTCAAGGACCGCGCCAACAGCGCCCTGATGACCTTGCTGCTCATGGGCATCCTGGTGCTGCAGTTCGGCAGCATCACGATGCTGGCGATCGAGGAGCACGCCGACGGCGCCAACATCACCACGGCCTCCGACGCGCTCTGGTACACGATCGTGACGATCTCGACCGTCGGCTACGGCGACACCTTCCCGGTGACGAACCTCGGCCGGCTGCTCGGCGCGATGATCATCATCGTCGGCGTCGGCATCTTCGGCACGTTCACCGGCTACCTCGCGAACCTGTTCCTCGGGCCCTCGAAGCCAGCTGAGCCCGCCGAGAGCGAAGCGGATGCCGCGACCGCCGTGGTCGACGACACCGCCGCCGCCACGGCCGGGGAAGCTGCTGCGCCCGGTGCCGCGCTCGCCGACGCCGCGTCACGCGGTGTCGCCGCCGGCGCCGTCGCGGGTGCCGTCAGCAAGGGGGCAGACGTGGCCGCCGACGGCACGGACACGGTGCCCGGAGTCGACGCGGCGCGTCTGCAGGCGCTGCTCGACCAGTCCGAGGCGATGAACGCCGAGATCCGCCGGCTCCTCGCCCAGCCGGGCGCCTGAGCCGCCGTCCTGCCAGCGCCGCGTCGGACCCCGCCGGCCCCCGCGGTTCGTCCGCCCTGTCGCGTGCGCGGAAGTGGCGCGTCCGGTCGCAACCGCCGGCGGGACGCAGCCACTGAGGTCACTTCGGCTCGGGGCACCGCGGCGAAGGTGGCACCGGTGGTCGCCTGCACGCTGTGCTGACTGCCAGAGGCGCCACTTTCTGCGGTGCCACTCGCTGGCGGGGTCAGCGGTGCGCGCGGGTGCGGCGCCGCGTCGCGAGCAGGTTCCACACACCAGCGGCCAGCACGACGCCGGCGGCAGCGACGGGCGCGACCAGAGCGGTACCGGCGCCGGCCCCGTCGGCGATGAGCCCGACGACGGCGGATGCCGCCGACTGGCCCACGACGACGCCCGAGCCGAGCATCGTCATGACGGTCGTCGACCGCCCCTGCGGGCTGTACGCGGCGGCGAGGCTGTACTGCGTGACGAGCGTCGGGCCGATGCCGACGCCGATGACGAGGAGGGCGACCGCGATCGCGCCGACGCTGTCGACGAACGGCAGCGCGACGGTGCCGGCGACGAGGATCGCGGCGAACGTCAGCCAGCGGGCGGGCAGCGTGAACCGGGCGGGGAAGAGCGCGACGCCGAGTGCGAGCGCGGCCGAGCCGATGCCCATCGCGCCGTAGACGAGCCCGGCCTGCTCGGGAACGCCGCGCTCGGCCATGAACGCCGTCAGCGACGTGAGCATCGAGCCGAAGAACAGGCCCATGCCCAGTGCGCCGACGGCCGGCGCGAGCACGCGGGCGCGGAACAGCTCGCGGACAGGAGCCTGGGCCGGGCGCACGTCGCCGTGCGCGGCGACCGTGCGCGCGGTGGGATGCAGCGCGAACGCGCTCACGAACACCAGCGCCAGCACCGCGGCGCCGATGACGGGCGCGGCGGGGTTCATCGTCGTCGCGAGCAGCCCCACGATCACCGGGCCGAACACGAAGACGATCTCGTCGGCCGCGGACTCGTACGCCATGGCGCCGTTCACGACCTTCGTGCGCCGGCCGGCCGGGTAGGCGCGGCCGATGATGCCGACGAGGCGGCTCCGTGACAGCGGCGACACCTGGGGCATCGTCGCGCCGATGAGGAAGGCGGCGCCGAGCAGGGCGGCATCCGCCACCGGGGCGAACGCGAGCCACGCCATGGCCACGAGCAGCAGGCTGTTCGCCGAGCCCGCGATGAGCAGTACGCGGCGCTGACCGAACCTGTCGGCGGCGGCGCCGAGCAGCGGCCCGACGAGGGCGGTGCCGAGGCCGGTCATGGCGCTCGTCGCGCCGCCGAGGGCCAGCGAGCCGCGTGCCGACACGACGAGGGTGAGGATGCCGACGACCATCATCGCGAACGGCAGCCGTGCGATGAGCGCGATCGGGAAGTACGCGTAGCCCGCCTCGCGGATGAGGCTCGGTCCGCGCGGGGGACTCGTCTGCGCGCGGGGCGCGCGGGTGTCGACGGGGGACGTGACGGTGTGCATCTTCTCCTGGCTCTCTGGCCGCCGAAGGCGGCTGATCGTGCCGCCTTGCCCCGCGCAGGACCGCGCGGGCAGGTAGATGCACATCATGGATGGCACGCCCATTCTACCGGGGCAGCCTGGGCAGGCGCCGGGTGTCTGCACGTGCGCCGAGCGAGGAACGAGACGAAGCGTCCCTCGGCTACAGGACCGCGCCGACCATCGCCTCGCCGAGCGGGCTGCGGCGGTGGAGCACGCGCGCCCCGTCGCGCGTGCTCGCGACGAGACCCGCATCGCGCAGCACGGTGAGGTGGTGGGACGCGGTCGAGATCGCCAGGCCCGTTTCGCGGGCCACCTGCGAGGTGGTGCGGGGCTCGTGCGCCTCGAGCAGGATGCGGGCACGCGCGGGGCCGAGCAGCGCCCCGAGCGCCGAGGCGACGTCGGCCGAGTCGCGTGCCCAGGTCGCGGTGACCCCCTGCGCGGGGTAGAAGAGCGTGGGCTGGGCCGGAGGCTCGGTGAGGACGAAGCAGCCGGTCGTGCCCATCACCGACGGCACCAGGACCAGCCCGCTGCCGTGGCAGTCCACCACTTCGCTCCAGATCCGCATCGTGACGCGCACGGCGCCGTCGGCCCACGTCACGCGGTCGTGCAGGGTCTGCACCATGTCACCGATGCCGCTCTCGGCGATGCGGCGCGAGCGCACCGCGATGTCGGCGCGCAGCAGGCGCTCCAGGGGGATCCACACCGGCGCGATCGCGGTGTTCCACACCGACAGCCACGCGTGGGCGATCATCGCGCGGGCGCGGTCGGGCTGGTCGAGCATGTGCTGCACCGCGGTGCGGCGTGCGCCCTCGGACCGCACCAGCACCTTCGTCATGTCGACGGCGAACCGGTCGTCGTCGATGTCGCGCAGCCGCTCGGCCTCCGCCTCGGGGGTGAGCTCCCAGGTCGGGGTGGTCGTCAGGAAGTCGGGGAAGTACCCCTCTTCGCGGATCAGCAGCGCGAGCACCTCGAAGTCCTCGCGCGGGATCGCGCCCCGGCTCGACCGCATCCATCCCCACTGCAGCGGGTACTCGTCGGGCCGCAGGATCGCGCGCACCGCGTGGCACAGCTCGTGCCCGGGGGAGATGCCGAACCGGATCCCCGTGAGGTCGTCCGGTGCGAGGAGGAAATCGACGTACTTTCGATCCACATCGAAACTATAGGGCGATGGATGCCGCCCGACGAGGCTGAGGGCATGAACAGTGCAACCCCCGCCATCGTCCCGGCCGCCGAGCTCCGCGTCGGCACCGGCCGCACCCGCCGCTTCATCGGGGCCGAGCACGCCGCCGCCGTGTCGTACTTCCTCGTCGACAACGAGCCCGGCCAGGGGCCCGACCTGCACCGCCACCCGTACGCCGAGACCTGGGTCGTCCTCGACGGCGAGGCGCGCATCACGATCGGCGACGACGTGCTGCACGCCGTCGCGGGCGACACCGTCACCGGTCCGGCGAACGTCTGGCACGGCTTCAAGAACAGCGGCGCCGGGCGCCTGCGGGTGCTCTGCATCCACGCCTCCGACCGCATCGTCCAGGAGTGGCAGGATGCTCCTGGAGTGCTCGACATCCCGGGCGATCCGTCCGCCGTGGAACCTTCCACCGACGACCCTTCCACCGACGACTGACACCCACCAGGAGAGAAACATGTCGTTTCAGGCATACCTCGACAACATCGAGACCAAGACCGGCCGGACGCCCCGCCAGCTCCTCGACGAGGCCCACGAGAAGGGGTTCGACGAGAAGACCAAGGCGACGCCCATCATCGAATGGCTTGCCGCGGACTACGGTCTCGGGCGCGGTCACGCGATGGCCATCGTCCACGTCATCACCAAGGGCCCGCAGATCAGCGAGAAGCACGTGGGCACCGATGGCACGCACTCCGACGCCACCGACGTCCTGTGGCTCGACGGCAAGGCGACCAACCCGAACCCCTGACCGATGCGGGATGCCGCCCCTACGCGTCGGGCCGGCGCCACCACCTGCGCCGGCGCTGCGCCGCGGCGTCCACAGCCTTCGCGGTCGCCTCGGCGGCGGCACGGCTCTCGCGGCGCTGCGCCCATGCCGCCACCTCGACCTCGATATCGCGGGTCGCTGTGACGACCGGCGGGCCGCCGAGCAGCTGACGGCGGGCTTCGACGACCCGGCGGTTGAAGTCCTCCAGTGCGTCCCGCACTTCGGACTCCCGTGTCAGCTGGTCGAGGCTCGCCTCCAGCGCGTCGCTCTCGACGCGGAGCATCAGCGCCGGCGGTCCGAGCCCGGTCAACTGCTCCGTCTCGATCTTGCGGCGGATCCACCAGTCGGGGTCGTGATGGTCGCCGAGATCGGGCAGGGGCTTGCCGGCACCCGGCAGATCGTCGAACTCTCCCCGGCGGATCGCCTGCTGGATCGCGGTCTCGACGACGGCCGCGCGGTCCGCGGCCGAGTACGCCTTCGCGGTCCGCGAGCCCGGGTCGGCGGCATCCGCCTCGCCGTCCGCATCCTCGCCGCCGTGGGCGGCGCGGTATCGGGCGGCGGCGAGGCGGGGGTCTTCGCTCATGACACCGAGACGTGGTCCCGCCACGAGTGCTGCGGGTCGTAGCCGAGCAGGCGACGCGCCTTGCCGATCGCGAGGAGCGTCTCGTGCTCGCCGAACTCACGGGCCAGCGGCACGTCGGGGAACACCTCCGCCACGAGTTCGGCGTTCGGGCGAGACATGACCGTGTCGGCGGCGGCGATGATGTACGTCTCGAACCCGGACGGGGCGACCTGCAGCGCCCGCTCCACGGCCTGGGCGCCGTCCCGCGCGTCGATGTAGCCCCACAGGTTCCACTTGCGTTTGGTCGCATCGTCGTCGTACGACGGGAACGCCGCGTAGTCCTCGGGCACCATCACGTTCGAGAAGCGCAGGCCGGTGATCGACAGGTCGGGGTGCCAGCGGACGAGCTCGACCGCCATGCGCTCCTCGAGCGTCTTGACGAGCGAGTACACCGACTCGGGGCGCGGTGCGTACTCCTCGTCGACCGGGATGTAGGGCGGCGGCACGTCGAACGGCAGACCGAGCACCGTCTCGCTCGACGCGTACACGATCCTGCGGATGCCGAGCCGCACGGCCGCCCAGAACACGTTGAAGGTGGCGGTCATGTTGTTGTGGAACGTCGCGACGTCGGAGCGGATGCCGGGGGCGGGGATCGCGCCGAGGTGCACGACCGCGTCGAACCCGTCGTGGCGGTCGTTGACGGCGGTCAGCGCGTCGACCACCTGCCCGTAGTCGGTGAGGTCGACCTGGACGAAGCCGGGGCCGCGCGCGCCCACCACGTCGAGGCCGATGACGTCATGACCGGCGGCGCGGAGTTCGCGCGCGACGACGGTGCCGAGCTTTCCGGACGAGCCGGTGAGAGCGATGCGCATGACACCAGCCTGCCACGACCGACCGGGCGAGGGGATGACGGCCCTTTCGAGGCGGCGGGCCACGCCTGCGGGGATCCGCCGCAGGGCAAGGTCTGCGCCTACGCTGGGTCCAGCGGCATAAGCGATCCCGCGTGGGCGCAGCCGTCGGCGTAGGAGCCGGCCGCGTGTCGCAGGATCGAGCGAGGTGGCGGAGCATGACCGAAGCGACCCGAGGCTGGCAACGGCCCAGCATCTACGACGTCGCGAAGCATGCCGGGGTCTCGCACATGACCGTCTCGCGTGTGTTGAACGATCACCCCAACATCCGCGAGTCCACGCGTGAGCGCGTGCTCAAGGCGATCGACGAGATGAACTACACGCGCAGCTCGATCGCCCGCGCGCTGGCCACACGCCGGGCCATGCGCATCGGCGTCCTCGTCGACAGTCCCGTGCAGTACGGTCCGAACAGCACCGTGCGCGCGCTGGAGAGCGCTGCGCGCCATGTGGGGTACGCGATCAGCGGGTTCTCGATCTCTGAGGATGACGACCTCCAGATCGACTCGGGGGTCGTCGAACTCGTCACTCAAGGCGTCGACGCTCTTTGCGTGATCGCGCCGCGCGCGTCGTCGCTCGATCTGCTGCGGCAGAAGAGCACGGGGCTGCCGACGATCGTGATCCGGGCGGAGCCGGATGCGGCATGGCACACCGCGGCAGTGGATCAGCGGCTGGGCGCGAAGCTCGCCGTGCAGCACCTCATCGGCCTCGGACACCGTTCCATCGCCCACCTCGCCGGTCCGCGGGACTGGTACGACGCGCGCGAGCGCGAGCAAGGCTGGGCCGACGCCCTCACCGCGGCGGGGCTTCCGGTGCTTCCCGCGATCAACGGCGACTGGACGTCCGATTACGGCTATGAGTTCGGACTCAGCTACGACTTCGACACGATCACGGCGGTGTTCGCCTCCAACGACCAGATGGCGCTGGGTCTCGTGCACGGCTTGACCGAGCGCGGGATCCGCGTGCCCGACGACGTCAGCGTGGTCGGGTTCGACGACCTGCCGGACTCTCGTCACTTCCTTCCGCCGCTCACGACGGTCAGGCAGGACTTCGCCGCGCTCGGCGCCCTCGCCCTCCGGCTCATCATCGACGCCATCGAGGGCGACGGCGGCGCGCAGCACGACATGATCGAGCCGACGCTGGTCGTCCGCTCGTCCACGAGCGCGCCCCGGGCCTGACTTCTCGCCGCTGCGATCCCGCGCGACGGTCCGGCCGCGCGTCGCTCCGGGCGACCCCGGACGCACCCGTCGCACCTGTAGGGCGCCGAGAAGGAGCCCCATGACGCAGGCGGATTGCTCGCGGCAATCGAAAAGTGGGCAAAGTCCTCTCTCCGAGTTGCGACGAGGCGATGTTAGCGCGCACAATGGGTGCACACCCGAGAATGCCCCGCTGTGGGCAAACGGACGCTTCTTCGAACGAAGCACGTCAGGGAGTCTCAAGGAGGAGGTCGCATGGCTGACAAGAAGCGCATGCTGAGCGTGCTCGTCTTCGTGCTCCTGCAGCGCGTGCTGGCCGGACGAGGGATGAGCTCATGACCGATGCGGAGCTGGATGCCGCCATCGCGGCGGTCCGGCAGGACGTGGCGAAGCTGCACGGCGAGCTGGTGCGGTACGGACTGGTGGTGTGGACCGGCGGCAACGTCTCGGGACGCGTACCGGGCGCCGACCTGTTCGTCATCAAGCCGTCGGGCGTGAGCTATGACGAGCTCGCCCCCGAGAACATGATCCTGTGCGACCTCGACGGCAACGTCGTCCCGGGCACGCCGGGCAGCGACCGCAGCCCGTCGAGCGACACCGCAGCGCACGCCTACGTGTACCGGAACATGCCCGAGGTCGGGGGAGTGGTCCACACCCATTCGACCTACGCCGTCGCGTGGGCAGCACGCGGCGAAGAGATCCCCTGCGTGATCACGGCGATGGCCGACGAGTTCGGCGGGCCGATCCCGGTCGGTCCGTTCGCGATCATCGGCGACGACTCGATCGGCCGCGGCATCGTGCAGACCCTGACGGGCCACCGCAGCCGGGCCGTGCTGATGCAGAACCATGGGCCGTTCACGATCGGCGTCTCGGCGAAGGACGCCGTCAAGGCCGCCGTGATGGTCGAGGACGTCGCCCGCACCGTGCATCACGCCCGTGAGGCGGGGCCGCTCATCCCGATCCCGCAGGAGGCGATCGACAGCCTCTACAACCGGTACCAGAACGTGTACGGGCAGTCGTCCGACGAGCGTCGCGAGGACGAGAGATGAGCCCCGACGCTTCGTCTCGTACCCCGCTCAGCGCGGACGCCGCCGCCCAGGCGATCCTCGACGGCCGCACCGCGCTCGGCGTCGAGTTCGGCTCCACGCGCATCAAGGCGTGCCTGATCGACCTCGACGACCCGTCGACGGTGCTCGCGGTCGGCGCGCACGAGTGGGAGAACCAGTACCGCGACAAGCTCTGGACCTACCCGCTCGACGACGTCTGGACGGGGCTGCAGGCCGCGGTCGCCGACCTCGTGGCCGACGCCGAGCGCCGCCACGGCGTGCGTCCCACGACGTTCGGGGCGATCGGCGTCTCCGCGATGATGCACGGCTATCTCGCGTTCGACGAGGCCGATGAGCTGCTCGTGCCCTTCCGCACCTGGCGCAACACGAACACCGGCCCCGCCGCGGCGGAGCTCACCGAGCTGTTCGGGGTCAACATCCCGCTGCGGTGGTCGATCGCCCACCTGCACCAGGCCGTCATCGACGCCGAGCCGCACGTGCCGCAGGTGCGCTTCGCCACGACGCTCGCCGGGTATGTGCACTGGCGGCTCACGGGCGAGAAGGTGCTTGGCGTCGGCGACGCGTCCGGCATGTTCCCCATCGACTCCGAGACCCGCGACTACGACGCCGAACTGATCTCGCGTTACGACGAGCACGCCGCGGGACGCGTCCCCGCGCTCACCGATCTGCTGCCGCGCGTGCTCCTGGCAGGCGAGACCGCAGGATCGCTGACGGCCGAGGGCGCCGCACTGCTCGACCCGACGGGGACCGTGGCCGCCGGCATCCCGTTCTGTCCGCCCGAAGGCGACGCCGGAACCGGCATGGTCGCCACGAACGCGGTCGCGCCGCGCACCGGCAACGTCAGCGCCGGCACGAGCATCTTCGCGATGGTCGTGCTCGAACGCGCCCTGTCGTCCGTGCACCACGAGCTCGACCTCGTCACGACGCCGTCCGGCGACGCGGTGGCGATGGTGCACTGCAACAACGGCGCGAGCGAGCTCGGCGCGTGGGCCGGGCTCTTCGGCCGGTTCGCCGCAGCCGCGGGGACCCCGGTCGACAACGACGCGGTGTTCGATGCGCTGTTCCGTGAGGCGCTCGACGGCGACGCCGACGCCGGCGGGCTGCTCGCCTACAACCACCTCGCCGGTGAGCCGATCGCGGGCCTGGACGAAGGGCGCCCGCTGTTCGTCCGCACGCCCGACAGCGCCTTCACGCTCGGCAACTTCGCACGCGCCCAGCTGTACGGCGTGTTCGGCACCCTGGCGCTGGGAATGCGCGTGCTCGACGCCGAGGGGGTGAACCTCGACCGTATGTTCGCGCACGGCGGCCTCTTCCGCACCGCGGGGGTGGCCCAGCGCTTCCTCGCGGCGGCCCTCGACGCTCCCGTCGCCGTCGGCGACACCGCGAGCGAAGGCGGCGCGTGGGGGATCGCGGTGCTGGCCGCGTACACGGGGGCGGTGCGGGATGCCTCGCTCAGCACGAGTGCCGGGGCCCCGGCATCCGATCTCCCCGCGTATCTCGATCAGACCGTCTTCGCCGATGCCGCCATCGACGTCGCCGACCCCGAGCCGGCGGACGTCGCCGGCTTCGCCGCCTACCTCGACCGCTACCGCGCAGGCCTCGCTGTCGAAGCGGCCGCCGTCACGTCACTCTGCCCTGAAGGAATACCCGCATGACCCGCACTTCCCTCTCCACCTCGCTCGACGCGTACGAGATCTGGTTCGTCACGGGCAGCCAGACCCTCTACGGCGACGAGACCCTGCGCCAGGTCGCCGAGCAGTCTCAGGCGGTCGCGGCCGGCCTGGACGGGCTGCCGGTGAAGGTGGTGTGGAAGCCGGTGCTCAAGGACTCGGATGCGATCCGCCGCCTCGCGCTCGACGTCAACGCGCGCGACGAGGTCATCGGCGTGATCGCGTGGATGCACACGTTCAGCCCCGCCAAGATGTGGATCGCCGGGCTCGACGCGCTGCGCAAGCCCCTGCTGCACCTGCACACGCAGGCCAACGTCGAGCTGCCGTGGGCCGACATCGACTTCGACTTCATGAACCTCAACCAGGCCGCGCACGGCGACCGCGAGTTCGGGTACATCCAGACCCGGCTCGGCGTGGCCCGCAAGACGGTCGTCGGTCACGTGTCGAACCCGGCGGTGCGGCAGCAGGTCGAGGACTGGCAGCGTGCGGCGGCCGGGTGGGCGGCATCCCGTTCCCTCAAGCTCGCCCGCTTCGGCGACACCATGCGCTACGTCGCGGTCACCGAGGGCGATAAGACCGAGGCCGAGCTGCGGTTCGGCGTGCAGGTGAACACGTGGGGGGTCAACGAGCTCGTCGAAGCGGTGGATGCCGCGACCGACGCCGACGTCGACGCCCTGGTCGAGGTGTACCTGGCCTCTTACGACGTGGCCGACGAACTCCTGCCCGGCGGTGAACGGCACCAGTCGCTGCGCGACGGCGCGGCCATCGAACTCGGTCTGCGCTCGTTCCTGGAGGAGGGCGGGTTCGGCGCCTTCACGACCTCGTTCGAGGACCTCGGTACGCTGAAGCAGCTGCCGGGGCTCGCCGTCCAGCGGCTCATGGCCGAGGGGTACGGCTTCGGCGCCGAGGGCGACTGGAAGACGGCGATCCTCGTGCGCATCGCGAACGTGATGGGCGAGGGCCTGCCTGGCGGCGCGAGCCTCATGGAGGACTACACGTACGACCTCGTCGCGGGCGACGAGAAGATCCTCGGCGCGCACATGCTCGAGGTCTCGCCCTCGCTGACCACGGCCAAGCCGCGCCTCGAGGTGCACGAACTGGGCATCGGCGGCAAAGACGACCCGGTGCGCCTCGTCTTCACCGCTGACCCGGGCCCGGCCCTCGTGGTCGCGATGAGCGACATGCGCGACCGGTTCCGCCTGGTCGCCAACGTCGTCGAGAACGTCGACGCCCCCGACCTGCCGAACCTGCCGGTGGGCCGCGCGGTGTGGAAGCCCGCACCCGACTTCGCGACCAGCGCCGCCTGCTGGCTCGCCGCCGGCGCCGCGCACCACACCGTCATGACGACGGCCGTGGGCATCGAGGTGTTCCGCGACTTCGCCGAGATCGCCGCCACCGAGCTCGTCGTGATCGACGAAGACACCACGGTGCGCGGGTTCCAGCGCGAGCTGCGCTGGAACCAGGCCTACTACCGCCTCGCACAGGGGCTCTGAAGACCAGCCGCGGGGCGACCGGGCGCTCCGCGGCGACCACGGCCGCACGTCGACGTCGTCCGCCGTCGCGCTACTGTGAAATGTTGACCCACGACCGACAAGGGATCAGATTCCATGGCACGTCCCCCCGCATCCGGAACCCAGCACGCGCTCCGCGCGGGCGACTACGAAGCAGTCGTGGCGAGCGTCGGCGCGACGCTCCGCTCGCTCACGTACCGCGGTCGCGATCTCGTGGTGCCGTTCGAGGCCGATGAGGTGCGTCCGGCGCACCGCGGCGCGACGCTTGCGCCGTGGCCGAACCGCGTCGTCGACGGGCGGTACTCGTTCGGCGGGCAGGACTTCCAGCTGCCGCTCACCGAACCGGCACGCTCTCACGCTCTCCACGGCCTCGCGACCTGGCTCGACTTCGATGCGATCGACAAGGGGCCCGACCACGTGACGCTGGCCGCGGTCATCCAGCCGGCGACGTTCTACCCGTGGCGCGTCGTCGTCACCACGACGTTCTCGCTCGGCCCCGACGGCCTCACGCAGTCGGTGACCGCCGTCAACGAGAGCGACGCCCCCGCGCCGTGGGGCGCCGGCCCGCACCCCTACCTGGTGGCGGGCGAGGGCCGCGTCGACGGCTGGACCCTCGAGCTCCCGGCGGCAGAGGTGCTCTCGGTCACCCCCGACCGGCTGAACCCCGTCGCCCTCGTCCCCGTGGACGCCGACGACCCGCAGCGCTTCGATTTCCGTGCCGCACGCCCGATCGGCTCGGCCGAGATCGATCACGCCTACACCGGCCTGCTCCGCGACGCCCACGGCTTCGCCACGGTGCGGCTCACGGATGCCGCCGGCGCCGGCGTCGAGATGACGTGGGATGCCGCGTGCCCGTGGGTCCAGGTCCACACCGCCGACAAGCCCGAGCCCGACCAGAGCCGGCTCGGCCTCGCCGTCGAGCCGATGACGTGCGCACCCGATGCGTACAACACCGGCTCGTACGACTACGACGCCGGTCTGATCGTGCTCGAGCCCGAGGCATCCGCCACCGCCTCGTGGCGCATCGCCGCGATCGGCTGATCGCGCCGCGCCCGCACAGACCCGCATGACGAAGGCGGGGCCGGCCCCCCGGTCGGCCCCGCCTCCGTCGTCAGCGGATCAGTGGTCTTCGCGCAACTGCTCCTTGATGTCGTTGCGGGCCCTGACCGAGTCCCGTTCGGCCTCCGCCTTCTTCACCGCCGCATCCGCCTTCATCTCATCGACCTTGTCGTCGATGCGAGCGGCGGTGTCCTCCCACGCGTCCTTCAGCTTCTCGCCGACGGCGTCCGCGGTCTCTTTCGCGTCGTCCATGATTCCCATCGGTCGCTCCTCTCGCGGGGTTGTGTGAACGACCCTACGTACCGGGCGCCGAACGTGCGGGGGGTTGCGCCGGGGGCGCGGTGTTGCTAGCGCACGGGCGTGCGGGTGTCGATCGCGTCGCGCAGCGGACGCCGCATCGGCACCCAGTAGTGCGTCGGCGTGACGCGCGTGAGCACGTCGACGAGCCGCGCCTCACGGCCGACCATGATGCGGGGGCGACGCCGGATCGTCGCGTCCACGATCCGTGCCGCGGCGTCCGCAGGCTCGGTGTGGTACATCGCCGCCTGCGCTTCGGCCGCCCGCTGCGCGACCTCGGGGTCGATCGCGGCGGCGTAGCGGCCGCGCAGGATGATGCCCGTCTTGACGCCCGCCGGGTACACGGCGCCGACGCTCACCGTCGTGCGCTCCAGCTCGTGGCGCAGGGACTCGGTGAAGCCGCGCACCGCGAACTTGCTCATGGCGTACGGGATGCGTCCGGCGGGGGCGGCGAGCCCGTAGATCGACACGAGGTGCGTGATGTGCGCCGCCGGCCCGCGGCGCAGCGCGGGCAGCAGCGCCTGGGTGATGTTCACCGTGCCCCAGAGGTTCACATCCATGAGCCAGCGCATCTCGGCCATCGTGAGCTGGCCGATGTCGCCGAGCATGGACGAGCCGGCACACGTGATCAGCGCCTGGACGTGGGGATGGGATGCCGCCACCTCGGCCGCGGCATCCTCCACCGCCCTGTCGTCGGTGAGATCGACCGCGTGCGTCGTATGGCCTTCGCCCTGCAGGGTCGCGGCGACGGCCGCAAGGCCCTCCGCATTCCGGTCGACGAGCGCGACGCGGGCGCCCTTCGCGGCGAGCTGCCGGGCGACGTCGGCGCCCATGCCCGCCGCGGCTCCGGTGATGACGGTCGCGCGTCCGCGAACATCCAGGGGTCGCCGTCTCGCCATCTGCAGCCTCTCGCTCCGGATCGTCGTCGTCGACGGTCGCTCCTCGATTCTCGCTGACTCGCGAGCGCTCCGCGGACGCTAGCCTCTTCATGGGAGGTGCGATGGGCAAGACCGCAGAGGCGATCGCCGAAGGGGTGTCCATCGCGTCCGCCGCCGCGCGGCTCTCGATCCGCAACCGCATCCTCGTCGACACGATCGCGAACGACGAGCCGTTCGAGGTGACGCGCTTCGCGCCGTTCGCGCACGAGACGCTCATCGCGCTCGCGGACGAGCAGGATGCCGCCGCCCAGCTCGTCAAACGTCAGCGCAAGAAGGCGTGGGGCAAGTTCACCGACCCCGACGGCACGCACGACTACCGCGACCGCGACACCCGCAACCTGCGCAAGCGCGGCCGGCAGTATGCGGGCGTCGCCCAGGCGCTGCGCCGCATGGCCGACGACCCGCACGTCGTCCGCACGCTCATCGAGCAGTCGCGCGACGCCGCATGGGGAGACGTCGAGGCCAACCTGCAGCGACGTCTGAAGGTAGAGGGGATGCGGCCGGAGCTCGACCCGGACTACGAGCGCATGCGCGCGGCACGCATGCAGTCGATCCGGCTGGTGGACCTGCCGCGGCTGGCGGCCCACAAGCGGCACGCGGGGGAGCCCCAGACCGACGCGCCCGAGCCCGACATCACGCCGTCGCCGCGCGTATCGGGCATCGACGTCAGCGAGATCGAAGCCTGATGGACACGCCCGGGATGCCGGCATCCGCCCTCGATTCGCGCCGAGCCGGGGCGTGAGGTATTCTTGACGACGTTGTGCCGCGAGAGCGAACAACATGCGCCCGTAGCTCAATGGATAGAGCATCTGACTACGGATCAGAAGGTTAGGGGTTCGAGTCCCTTCGGGCGCGCACTGTGTTGAGACAGTGATCGAGAACCCGCGGATCCCCGCGGGTTTTCGTGTTTCCCGCTGTTCGCGCCCCGAGGGCCGGAGTGCGCGTTGCGACCAGCACTCACGCGCTACTCCTTCAGGCTTCGGTAGCTGGGCGAACGGTCGTGGATGTCCGCGCCCATCCGCACGGCGGCGAATCCGTCCCGGACCGCGGTGACCAGATGCCGGATGGCGGCCGACGGGCGGCGGCTCCCATCCTCGGGGGACGGCGTCACCACGAGGATCGAGCGCACGAACGACGGGTCGTCGATCGGTCGCAGCACGATGCCGGGATGCTCGGCCGTTGTCGCGAGACGCGGGATGACCCCGATCGCCATGCGGGCGGCCGTCATACCGAGGAGCACCTGGAAATCGTCGGTCCTGATCGCGATGTCGAGCACCTTCCCGTCCGCCGCGAACGCGTCGGCGAGAACCCGGTCGATCGCGTCGTCGGCGGACGTGGCGAACACCCAGCGCTCCCCGGGCAGCGAAAGCAGGGTGGCGAGATCGATCGCCGGGCGCGCAGCGAGCGGATGGCCGGCGGGCAGCGCCAGCATCAGCGGATCGCGGTACACCTCCATCGCCTCCACGCCGGGGCGGATCGGCAGCTCGTATCCGGGCACCGTGTAGACGAGCGCGGCGTCGAGTGCGCCGCGATTGATCCGGTCGACGAGCGCGGGGACTTCCTCGACCGACGCGTCGATCTCCATCCCGAGGTCGTCCGCAGAGGCCGCGACGAACGGCAGGATGCTCGCCGCCGCCGTCGCGAACGTGCCCAACCGCAGCCGCACCCGCCCGAGCTCGCCGAACTCGCGGGCGTCCGCGATCGCCCGTTCGCTGAGGGTGAGGATCCGGTGCGCGCGCTCGAGCAGGAGCATGCCGACAGGTGTGAGCCGGCTGCCGCGCGGCGAGCGCAGGAGCACGGGCGAGCCGACCAGCCGCTCGAGGTTCTTCAGGTGGTAATCGACGGTCGGCTGGCCCCATCCCAGTCGCCGGGCGGCCGCGGTCACTGATCCTTCGGCGTGCACCGCCTTGAGCGCTTCGAACTGCCGCAGATCCGCCATCAGCTGTCTCTTCCTGCTGGTGGCTCCCCGGCCGGATCGGGTAGCCAGTCACATACACTCTATGTGGGCCGGACAGACATTGGGGGTTCTCGTCCGCGCGGGGAGCCCTGAACATTGAGGAATGTCCCTCACGCATCCGTCGGCACCTGACCGGTCCCTCTCGCTCACCGAGGCCGATCTGCGGCACTGGGAGACGCCATACGCGGATGCGCTGGAGCGGCACGCGGGACGCTCTCCGCTCTCACTGATGGTGCCCGGGCACGGGATGGACGACCTCGGCCTCAGCGCGCGCCTCGCCGCCTTCCTCGGCCCGCGGCCGCTGAAGCTCGACGCTCCCATGCTGATCGACGACATCGACCTGGGCGACGACTCGCCGCTGAGCCGGGCGCTCGAGCTCGCGGCGGACGCGTGGGGCGCGCGCCGCACCTGGTTCCTGACCGCCGGCGCCTCGCAGGCCAACCGGATCGCCGCGCTGGCCGTGCGCGGGCTCGGGGTGGACATCCTTTCGCAGCGCAGCGCGCACTCGAGCTTCAGCGACGGCGTCCTCTCCGCCGGTCTGATCCCCTCGTTCGTCATGCCGTCCGTCGACACCATCCACGGCGTCGCGCACGGCGTCTCACCGGCAGCGCTCGATGAAGCGCTGACCGCGGCGGCCAGCGCCGGCCACGCCGCCGATGCGGTGTACATCGTCTCGCCGAGCTACTTCGGCGCGGTGGCCGACGTCGCCGGCCTGGCCCGCGTGGCGCACGCGCACGGGGCGCCGCTGGTCGTGGACGGCGCGTGGGGTCCGCACTTCGGCTTCCACCCCGAGCTCCCCGAGTCGCCTACGCGGCTGGGCGCGGACCTGGTCGTGTCGAGCACCCACAAGCTGGGCGGCTCGCTCACCCAGTCGGCCATGCTCCACCTGGGCCACGGTCCGTTCGCGGATGCGCTCGAACCCCTGGTCGAGCGAGCCGTCGCGATCACGGCCTCCACCTCCAACTCTGCGCTGCTTCAGGCATCCCTCGATATCGCGCGGCACTCCCTCGCCACCGGTGCGGAGCTGATCGGCCGGTCGACTGCGGCGGCCGAGGCGTTCCGCGACGCCCTGCGAGCCGATCCGCGATTCGCTGTTCTGAGCGACGGGTTCGGGGCGTTCGACGACATCGTCGCCGTGGACCCGCTGCGCGTGCCGATCGACGTGTCGCGCACGGGCGTCAGCGGCCATTGGCTGCGGCAGCGCCTCATCGAGGCGGACGGCATCTTCTTCGAGATGTCGACCGCGACCACCCTGGTCGCCTTGATCGGCCCCGGGAAGACGCCCGATCTCGCCCGCGCGCACCGCGCGCTCGTCGCCGCGGTCGACTCGGCGGACGCGTCCGCGGAGCGATCGGGCGGCGGCGCGAACGACTTCCCCGCCCTGCCCGAGTCCGGGCCCCTGCGCATCCTGCCGCGGGACGCGTTCTTCGCCGACACCGAGCTCGTGCCCGCGGCCGACGCGGTCGGGCGCATCTCGGCCGACACCCTCGCCGCCTACCCGCCGGGGATCCCCAACCTCATCCCCGGCGAGGAGATCACGGCAGAGACCGTGGCCTTCCTCCAGGCGGTGGCCGCCTCCCCGTCCGGTCATGTGCGCGGCGCCGTCGACCCCACAGTCCAGCGGCTCCGGGTGACCCGATCCCGCTGAGCCTCAGACCCCCACCAATCAAAGGAGACTGGTATGCCCACCATCGCCCAGCAGCTGCTGCGCAGAAAACCGACGACCCCGCCCGCGGCAGGTGAGGCCCAGCTGAAGCGCAGCATCGGCCTCTTCTCGCTGACCATGATCGGCGTCGGCGGGACGCTCGGCACCGGAATCTTCTTCATCCTGTCCCAGGCGGTCCCCGTCGCCGGCCCCGCGGTGATCTGGTCGTTCGTCATCGGCGGCGTCGTCGCCGGCCTCACCGCGCTGTGCTACGCGGAGATGGCGGGCGCCGTCCCGGTCTCGGGTTCCACCTACTCCTATGCGTACGCGACGCTCGGCGAGGGCACGGCCATGGCGGTCGGTGCCTGTCTGCTGCTGGAGTACGGCGTCTCGACCGCTGCCGTCGCCGTCGGCTGGTCCCAGTACGTGAACCAGCTGCTCCAGAACCTGTTCGGCTGGCAGCTGCCCGTGCAGCTCTCGCAGGCGCCGGAACAAGGCGGCATCATCAACGTCCCCGCGGTGGTCGTCATCGTGCTCTGCTCGCTCCTGCTGCTGCGCGGAGCGCGCGAGTCGACGACCGTCAACAGCATCATGGTGGTCATCAAGATCGCCGTGATCGTGTTCTTCTGCGCCGTCGCGTTCACCGGCTGGAACACCGACCATTTCCACAATTTCGCGCCCGCCGGATTCGCGGGCATCGTCGGCGGCGCCGGGATCATTTTCTTCTCGTTCGTCGGCCTCGACGCGGTGTCGACGGCCGGTGAGGAGGCGAAGAACCCCAAGCGCAACCTCCCGCTCGCGATCATCTTCGCGCTGGTGATCATCATCCTGCTGTACGTCGCCACCAGCCTCGCCGCCCTGGGTGCGCAGGCTCCGGAGAAGTTCGAGAACCAGGATGCGGGTCTCGCAGCGATCCTTCAGGACATCATCGGCTCCAGCTGGCCGGGGACCATCGTCGCCATCGGCGCGATCATCTCCATCTTCTCGGTGACGCTGGTCGTGCTGTACGGGCAGACGCGCATCCTCTTCGCGATGTCGCGCGATGGGATGATCCCGCCCGTCTTCGCGAAGGTGAACCCGCGGACGATGACCCCGGTCCGCAACACCGTCATCGTCATGGTCGCCACGAGCGTCCTCGCAGCCGTCATCCCGATCGACTTCCTCGCCGAGATGACGAGCATCGGCACGCTCGTCGCCTTCCTCGTCGTGTCGCTGGGCGTCATCATCCTGCGTGTGCGCGAGCCGGAGCTGGAGCGGGGCTTCCGCCTCCCGCTCGGCTGGACGATCCCCATCCTCTCGATCGTCGGCTGCATCGCGATCATCACGCAGCTGCGTGTGATCACGATCGTCGTCTTCGTGATCTGGACCGCTGTGTTCCTGGTCTTCTACTGGTTCTACGGCCGCAAGCACTCGGCGCTGCAGGCGGGGCGCCCTGTCGCGGCTGCGGAGCCCGCCTACACGAGCAACGTCGCTCAGCCCAGCAGGAGCGAGATCCGCGAGGCGGCCGCACGGCGGAAGGCGGACCGGAGATGAGCATGGTCGTCGGGGTGGACCCGGCGCACCGCTCCGCGTCCGCACTGCACCTTGCCGCGCTGCTCGCGCGTTCCTCCGGCACCAGCCTGATCGTTGCGGCTGTCGTCCCACCCGCGTGGCCTTCGACGGCGGGCAGAGCCGACGCCGAGTGGCGTGGCTACACGCGGGAGAACGCCGACGGCGCCCTCGACCACGCGGCCGCCGTGCTCGGCGGCTCGACCACGGCCGAGTACCTGCTGCACGAGGCCCCGTCGGCCCGGCGCGGCCTGACTGAACTCGCCGAGCAGCGCGGGGCATCCCTGATCGTCGTCGGGTCCGGCGCGGGCGCCGAGCCGGGGCGCATCGCGCTCGGTGCCGAGAGCGACACCCTCCTGCACGCGTCGCCGGTTCCGGTCGCGATCGCACCACGCGGATATCGCGCGGAGAAGGATGCACGCGTCACGCGGGTGACCGCCGCCTACCGCGGCACGGACGCATCGGCCGGCCTGGTGCTCGGCGCCGCGGGCGTGGCTGCCGCAGTCGGCGCGGAACTGCGAGTCGCCTCCTTCGCCGTCGTTCCTCGTGATTCGGGGACGTCCGGCGCAGGACTCGACGCCGAGCTGCCGATCGCGAGCGCCTGGGCGGCGGACATCGAGCGTCACGCAGCGACACTCGTGCGCCAGGTGGGCGAGTTGGACGAGGTTCCCACCATCGCCGGCGTCGACATCGGCGTCGGCGAGACGTGGGAGTCGGCGATCGCCGACATCGGCTGGAAGCCCGGGGAGGTGCTCGTGGTCGGCTCGAGCACGCTCGGCCCGATCGCCCGCGTCTTCCTCGGGTCCCACGCCACCAAGATCGTCCGACACTCGCCCGTGCCGGTCGTCGTCGTGCCTCACAGCGTGGCACCCCAGGGAAGGACATGACCATGCCGCATCCCCTCCTCGACCTCTTCCCGGCGGGTGCACGCGTCGATTCTGACGGCACGCTCGTCATTGGGGGATGCCGCGTCGACGACCTCGCCACGGAGTTCGGCACTCCTGCGATCGTCGTCGACGAGGAGAGCCTGCGCGCCCGAGCGCGCGAGTACCGCACGGCGCTCACGTCGCGCTGGCCGAATGCGCGCGTCGTCTTCGCGTCGAAGGCCTTCCCGGCGACCGCCGTGCAGCGGGTCATGGTGGAGGAAGGGCTCGGGCTGGATGTCGCGGGCGGCGGCGAGATCCTCAGCGCGCTGCGGGCGGGCGTCGACCCCGCGCTCATCGTCGTGCACGGCAACGCCAAGACCACGGAGGAGCTGAAGATCGCGGTCGACGCCGGAGCCGGGCTCGTCGTCGTGGACAACGAGGACGACGTTGATCGGCTCGAGCAGCTCGTCACGCCGGGGCGCTCGCAGGGCGTGCTCGTGCGGGTCATCCCCGGCGTCGTCTCGTCTACGCACCCGCACGTGCAGACGGGCCAGGTGGGCACCAAGTTCGGCCTCACCCCTCCGGCCGCGCGCCGACTCATCGCCCGAATCGAGGCCAGTCCGCTGCTCGACCTGCGAGGTGTGCACGCGCACGTCGGTTCGCAGATCATGGACCCGGCGGAACTCGCCGCTGCCGTCGCCCCCCTCGCCGCGCTGGGCACCTTCCCGGTCTACGACCTCGGCGGCGGCCTCGGCGCCCGCTACACGACCGAGGACCGGCCGGCCCCCGTCGACGAATACGTCGACGCGCTCTTGGCGGCGGCACGCGCGCACCTGCCGGCCGAGGCGGAGATCATCATCGAACCCGGCCGCAGCATGGTGAACGGGTCGGCCTTCACCCTCTACACGGTTACCACTGTGAAGCGCGACGCCCGCACCTTCGTCGCCGTCGACGGGGGGATGGGCGACAACATGGAGGCCGCCCTCTTCGGCCAGCGCTATGAAGCAGTCCTGGCCTGTCGCATGCACGACGAGGATGCGGAAGAGGTCGCGGTGGTCGGCCGGCATTGCGAGTCCGGGGACGTGCTCATCGACCCGCTCCGCCTTCCCGCCGCCCGGGTCGGGGACCTGCTCGCCGTTCCTGCCACGGGCGCGTACACCCACACCATGGCGAACAATTACAACGGGTACCGTCGACCACCCGTGGTCTTCGCGCGGGAGGGCGAGGCCCGTGCAGTCATCCGGCGCGAGACATGGGCCGACCTCTTCGATCGCGACGTGTGAGAGGCCGCCGACCCTCTCATCGCGAGCGGGGCGGCGCCACGGACTCGCGCCAGACGACCTTCTGCAGCGGTTCCTCCTGCGCGGGCGGCTCGGTTCCACGGATGGCGGCGAGCAGTCGCTGCATCGAGGACGCTCCGAGGCGCTGGCGGTCCTGGAACACGGTGGTGAGGGACGGGATGAAATGGGCGCTCATGGTGAGGTCGTCCCACCCCGTCACGCTCACGTCGTCGGGCACCTTCCACCCGCGTGAGACGGCGCCGCGGATGGCGCCGGCCGCGAGGACGTCATTGGCGGCGATGATCGCCAGAGGAGGGGTGTCGTCGGGCAGATCCTGCACGCTCCGGTTGGCGGTGAGGGGGTTCCAGTCGCCTCCCACCACGCCGAGCGATTCGAGACCCAGCCGGTCGATCGTCGCAAGGTAGGCATCCCGACGGGCGACCGCCGCCGGATAGTCGGGTGGCCCGGCGATGTGCAGGAAGGTCCGGTGGCCCATCTCGGCCAGCCGTTCGATCATCTCTGCCACGGGGCGGGCGTCGCTGAAGGCGCCCGTCGCGTGCATGTTCTCGTCGAACTCCGAGAGCGACAGCAGCACCGGGCCGGAGTCCACCGACGTCGGCTGCGGCCCGCGGACGGGGGAGAACGACAGGATGCCCTCGTAGTCGCCGGATTCGACGACGGCGGCGAGGCCCTCCGCGCGCTCGTCGGGCGAGGACGAGAGGCTGATCACCTCGACCACGTAGCCGGCGTCGCGTGCGGTGCTCGCCGCGCCCTCCAGCACGGGGAAGAGGTTCAGGCCCGAGACAGGGATGACGACGGCCAGGCGTCCGGTGCGCTGCGTGCGCATGGACCGGGCGGCGAGGTTCGGGCGGTAGTTCAGCTCCGCCGCGGCGGCCAGCACCCGGTCGCGCGTCGCGGCCGAGATGCCGTCGCGACCCGTGAAGACGAACGAGACCGTCGTCTGCGAGACGCCGGCGCGACGCGCGACATCGTGACTGGTCGGGCGCTTGCCCATGTGCTGATCCCCCATGTCCAACATCCTGCCCGGGAAAGTGCTTGACCGTGCAGCGTGTTCTCCATAGTATCTACTACGTCTTAGTAATACGTAGTAACGACTTGCGAGGAAGCAATGCTCAGAATCGGGATCATCGGCACCGGCAGCATCGCGCGTGCCCACATCAGTGGGTACCTGGCCTTTCCCGAGCAGTGCGAGATCGTCGCGCTCGCCGATGTCATGCCGGGCAGGGCGGCCGAGGCGGCCGAGTCGTTCGGGCTCACAGAGGCGATCGGCTACGACGACCCGCTCCGGATGCTCGCCGAGGCGCGCCTCGACGTCGTGAGCATCGCGACCCCGCCCTCGTCGCACGCCGCGCTCTCGATCGCCGCACTGGACGCCGGCGTCAACGTGCTCGTGGAGAAGCCGATGGCCCCGTCGCTGGAGGAGTGCGACGCGATGCTCGCCGCGCAGGAGCGTTCCGGAAAGCTGCTGTCGGTCGTCGCGCAGAACCGCTTCCGCGACGACCTCGCGACGCTGAAGAGCGTCGTGGACTCGGGGCTCCTCGGCTCCATCTCGCACGTGCGCGTGGACTCCGCCTGGTGGCGCGGGCTGCCGTACTACGACCTGTGGTGGCGCGGCACGTGGGAGAAGGAGGGCGGCGGCAGCACGCTCAACCACGCCATCCACCACATCGACCTGCTCCTGTGGCTCTTGGGCCGGCCGACCGAGATCACGGCGATGCTCGCGAACGCGCAGCACGACAACAGCGAGGTCGAGGATCTCTCGGTCGCCGTCTTCCGCTACGGGCGCGGCCTGGCACAGCTGACCAGCTCCGTCGTGCATCACGGCGAGGAGCAGGAGATCGTGATCCAGGGCGAGAACGCCCGGGTCTCGCAGCCGTGGAAGATCGTCGCAGACCGCGCCGACGGCGGCGGATTCCCTGCGAACGGCGGCGACTTCGCGATCGTCGAGGCGATCGAGGCCGTCGCATCGCAGCGGGAGCCTCTGCGTCACCGCGGTCACGAGGGGCAGATCGGCGATCTGCTGCTCGCCATCCGCGACGGCCGGGCGCCCCTGGCCGACGGCACGGACGGCCGCAACGCGATCGAGGTCGTCACGGCCATCTACAAGGCGGGGATCGAGCGGACGTTCGTCGCTCTGCCGCTGAGGGCCGACGACCCCTACTACAGCGCCGGCCACCTCGTCGCGCATGCGCCGCGCTTCTTTGAGAAGCGGACGTCGCTGGTCGAGGCGGCCGTCTCGTGAGCGCGTCGTCCTTCCCCGGCGGCACGTCGCTGTCGCATCTCGACATCTACCCGGATGCTGCTCCCGACGGCGTGTGCGGCGGAAGCCCGCACGTGCACCTCGTCTCCACCGAGGCGTACATCGTCGTGGCGGGGCACGGCGCCCTGCAGGCGATCGACGGCGACGGCTTCCACGAGACGGAGCTTCAGCCGGGATCGGTCGTCTGGTTCACCCCGGGCACGATCCACCGGGCGGTGAATCACGGCGGCCTCCGAGTGATCGTCCTGATGAGTAATGCGGGGCTGCCCGAGGCGGGCGATGCCGTGATGACGTTCCCCGCCGAGGTCGTTGCCGACCCGGACGCGTATGCGGCGGCGGCCGACCTGGGCGACCCGGACGGCCGTGCGGAGCGGGCCTCGCGGCGTCGCGATCTCGCGGTCACCGGGTTCGAGGTGCTTCGCCGCGCCGTCAGCGCCGGCGACCGCACCCTCCTCGAGAGCTTCTACGAGGCCGCCGGTGCGCTCGTCCTGCCCCGCGCCGAGGGGTGGGCGCAGCTCGTGCAGGAGCGCCCGCTCGCGCAGGCGGAGCAGTCGCTGGCGCTGGCACAAGCGGTGGCGGCCGGCGATGTGGCGCACCTGGGCGACGCCCGCGTGCATCCCGCATCGGCCGTTCCAGAGCTGCGATTCGGCATGTGCGGACGCATCCGCGCCTACGACCTGACCGACCTCGAGGAGGATCCCCGATGAACCACCCGTACACCTTCGACCCCCTGCCGCAGCCGGTCGTCGCACCGGGCGAGTTCGCCTTCGCCGCCGTGGGCCTGCACCACGCCCACATCTACGGCATGACCGACGGCCTCATCGGGGCCGGAGCGACCGTGACGTGGGTGTTCGACGAGGACCCCGCCCGGGTGGCGTCGTTCACGGAGCGGTACCCCACCGCGCGCGTGGCTTCGTCGGAGCAGCAGGTGCTCGACGATCCCGAGGTGCGCCTCGTCGCGACGGCCGCCATCCCCTCCGAGCGCGCGTCGATCGGCCTGCGCGCGATCGAGGCGGGCAAGGACGCGTTCGTCGACAAGGCCCCCCTGACCACCTCGGCACAGCTGGAGGCGGTCCGCGAGGCGACGGCGCGCACCGGCCGCAAGTACGCGGTCTACTACGGGGAGCGCGTGCACTCCGAGGCCGCGATCCTCGCCGGTCAGCTCATCGACCGCGGCGCGATCGGCACCGTCATGCAGGTGGTCTGCTTCGGACCGCACCGCATCGGCGGCGGCCGGCCCGACTGGTTCTACGATCCCGAGCGATACGGCGGCATCCTCTGCGACATCGGCAGCCACAACTTCGAGCAGATGCTGTTCTACACCGGTGCCACCGACGGACGCGTGTCGACATCGACCGTCGCGAACTACGCGCACTCCGAGACGCCGGGGCTGCAGGACTTCGGCGACGCCCACGTCGTGCTCGACAACGGCACGACCGGCTACGTCCGTGTCGACTGGTTCACCCCGGACGGCCTCGGTGTGTTCGGCGACGGGCGCACGCTGCTCCTCGGAACCGACGGCTACATCGAGCTGCGCAAGTACATCGACATCAGCACCGACAACGGGGGCGGCCAGGTCCTTCTCGTCAACCACGACGGCCAGTACCGCTTCGATGCCAACGGCATGACCGGGTTCCCCTTCTTCGGACAGCTCATCCGGGACTGCATCGACCGGACCGAGACGGCGATGACCCAGGCACATGCGCTGAAGGCTGCAGAACTCAGCCTCCAGGCTCAGGGCGAAGCGCTCGTGCTCGCCCCGTAGACAGCCCTCTCTGAACCACGACGATGTGGAGCTCTCATGACACAGTCACTTGACAGTCCGCTGGCCCTCGTCGGCGAACCGCCGCCGGTCAACGAGACGCGGGCGATCACGACCGCGCCCCGCAAGCGGCGCCTGTTCCGGGGCGAGCGGGCACCTCGCGCGAAGCAGTCGTGGCGTCGAGCCCTGGCGCGGGATTGGCGGCTGTACACGTTCCTTATCGCACCGCTGCTCTTCCTGCTGGTGTTCAAGTACATCCCGATGCTGGGCAACATCATCGCCTTCCGCCGGTTCCGTCCCGGCGGCTCGATCTTCGGCGACGAATGGGTGGGGTTCTACTACTTCGAGGCGTTCATCTCGAACCAGCAGTTCTGGACCGTGTTCTGGAACACCGTCGTGCTCGGAGCGCTCACGCTGCTGATCACCTTTCCGCTGCCGATCATCCTCGCGCTGATGCTCAACGAGCTCCGCTCGCGGCGGTTCAAGCGGCTGGTGCAGACGATCTCGTATCTCCCGCATTTCATGTCGGTCGTCATCGTCGCGGGACTGGTACTGCAGCTGACCGCACTCAACGGGACCGTCAACCAGGTGGTCGAGGCCATGGGCGCAGACCCTGTGCCGTTCATGCAGCGTCCGGAGTGGTTCCGCGCGATCTACGTGTCGTCCGAGGTGTGGCAGACCGTCGGCTGGGGAACCATCCTCTACCTCGCGGCGCTGACGACCATCGACGACCAGCTGTACGAGGCTGCGCGGATCGACGGCGCGAACAGGTGGCAGCAGACGTGGCACATCACGCTGCCCGGCATCCGTCCGACCATGATGGTCCTCCTCATCCTGAACATCGGCTCGTTCATGTCGGTCGGGTTCGAGAAGGTGCTGCTCCTGCAGAACCCGCTGATCTACTCGACGGCCGACGTCATCGCCACCTATCTGTACCGCGTGGGCATCCAGTCGGCCCAGTTCTCCTACGGCACGGCCATCGGGCTGTTCGAGGCCCTCATCGGCCTCGTCCTGGTGCTCGGCGCGAACGCGCTCTCCCGTCGAATGGTTGGAACCTCGCTATGGTGACCGAAACGCTGCCCCCGAAGCCCGACATCGCCCGCGTCCGCAGGGAAGGCGGCGTCATCCGGGAGTCCTACGGGACGCGGGCGTTCCGCGCCGCCAACGTGATCTGCCTCCTGCTGGTCTGCGCGGTGACGCTCTACCCGTTCATCAATCTGATCGCGAAGGCGTTCTCGTCCGAGGGGTACATCGCCGCGGGCGAGGTCAACCTCCTCCCGCGCGGGTTCAACCTCGACACCTTCCGTGTGGTGCTGAGCGACCAGCTGTTCTGGACGAACTACGCGAACACGTTCCTCTACACGGCGGTCGGAACGGTCATCGCCATGGCGATCACCACGACGTACGCGTACGCGCTCAGCAAGCCGTACCTCAAAGGACGCACGTTCTTCGTCGGCGTCGCGGTCTTCACGATGTTCTTCGGCGGCGGACTGATCCCGAACTACATCCTCATCGCCGGCTTTCTGGGGTGGCGCAACAGTATCTGGGCGATCGTCGTGCCCGGTGCCCTGAGCGTCTTCAACCTTCTCGTCATGAAGTCCTTCTTCGAGAACTTCCCGCCGGACCTGGAGGAGGCCGCGGCGATCGACGGGCTGTCGACGTACGGCATCTTCTTCCGCATCGTCCTGCCGCTGTCCAAGGCGGTCATCGCGACGATGACCCTCTTCTATGCCGTGAGCCTCTGGAACTCGTGGTTCAGCGCGTTCCTGTTCATGGACGACAAGGCGCGGTTCCCCGTGACGGTGTACCTGCGCAACCTGATCGCCGCGGCGACGGGCACCCAGGAGGCCACGGGCGGCGAGGCCGTCCAGATCGCCTCCAACATCCAGGCGGTGACGATGCTGCTCACCGTGCTCCCGATCGTCTGCCTCTACCCCTTCATCCAGCGCTACTTCGTCTCGGGCGTGATGCTCGGGTCGGTCAAGGGCTGACGAAGGGCCCTCTCCCATCCCATCCCCCGAACGACGACGTTCACGAACAGGAGAAATCATGACCATCACTCGCAAGACCCTCGCGGGCATCGCGGGGCTCGCCCTCTGCGCGGTCGCCCTCGCCGCGTGCTCGAACGGCCCCGCCGACCCGCCGGCTGCGAAGGACGAGGGGGCGACCATCGGCGAGGCGCAGTCCGTCGGCGCCATGGACGACTTCGGTGTCGGCGTCACGTTCAAGGCGACCGAGCCGGTGGACTTCTCGCTCATGTACCGCGACCACCCCAACTACCCGGTGAAGGACGACTGGTCGATCTTCCAGCACCTCGCGGACGACCACAACGTCACCTTCACGCGCACCGACATCCCGATGGCCGACTACGACCAGAAGAAGTCCCTGCTGATCGGCAGCGGCGAGGCGACCGACATCATCTCGTCCACCTACGCGGGCAGCGAGACCCAGTTCGTGTCGGGCGGCGCGCTGCTGCCGGTGTCGGATTACTTCGACTACATGCCGAACTTCATGCAGAAGGTAGAGGACTGGGGCCTGGAGGACGACCTCGACAACCGCCGCCAGGCCGACGGCAAGATCTATCACCTCCCCGGCCTGCGCGAGGCGCCCGACGTCCAGTACTCGGTCGTCATCCGCGAGGACCTCTGGGAGAAGGCCGGGATCACGGAGGATCCCGCGACGTGGGACGAGTATCTCGACCAGCTCGAGAAGGTGAAGAAGGCCAACCCCGAGATCGACTACGCGATGTCGGACCGCTGGACGGACTCGACGCCGCTCGGATCGCTGCTCAGCGTCATGGGTCCGAATTACGGCACGGCTGCCGGATGGGGCTACTCCAACACCTGGTACGACGAGGACGCCGAGAAGTACGTCTTCACGGGGACGACGGACGAGTACAAGGATGTCGTCGCCTACGCCGCGAATCTGGTGGCCGCCGGCGTCCTCGACCCTGAGATCACTCAGAGCGACGACCAGGCGGTCCAGAAGTTCGTCTCCGGCCGGTCGGCCGCCATCTCGGGGAACACCCAGGCCCTCGCCGAGTACCGCGCGAAGCTCGCGGATGCCGGACGCGGAGACGTCCCCATCCGTCTGATCTCCGTGCCCGGCGGTCCGGCGGGTTCGAACATGGCGAGCGGCCGCTTCACCTCGGGGCTGCTGATCGGCAGCGAGGCCGCCGACAAGCCGTACTTCAAGGCGCTCCTGCAGTTCATCGACTGGCTCTACTACTCCGACGAGGGGCTCGAGTTCGCTCAGTGGGGCGTCGAGGGCGAGACCTTCACCCGAGCGGCCGACGGCACGCGCCGGCTCAACGACGACATCGCGTGGAGCTCGATCAACGCCGGGGCGCCCCAGCTGCTGAACGCCGACTTCGGCTACAGCAACGGTGTGTTCCTGCTCGCCAACGGCTCGTCGCGCGACCTGGTGCTCTCGATGATGACCGATGAGATCGCGGCGTGGACCGAGGCGCAGCTCGACGCGAAGGAGCAGCTGCCGACGGCACCCGCTCCTCTCCTGGACGAGATGGAGCTGGAGCAGACGTCGCTCCTCCAGACGCAGCTCACCGACGCCGTGCAGTCGGCGACCGCCTCGTTCATCACGGGCCAGCGGTCGATCGACGAGGACTGGGACGCCTACGTCGGCGAGATGCAGGGCCTCGGGGCCGACCAGCTCGTCGAGACCTTCAACACCGCGCTCGAGCGCGGACGCGATTCGAACGAGGACTGAGGTGCGGCGGGTCGGTCGCCGTCACAGGGCCGACCCGCCGCCATCCCGAAGGAGGAACCATCATGAGCGTTCAGCAGCACTCGCGCGAAGCTGCCGCCGCCGGAGAGGTCGGGCGGGGTCTGCTCTCCCGAGTCGCCGCCGTGGCTTACCGGATGCTGGTCCTCGAGGTCCAGCTCCTGCTCGCGGTGCTTCCCGCGGTCGGGGTCGTGCTGCTGCTCGACCGCGACCCGTCCAACCTGCCGCTGTTCGTCCTCGCCCTGCTCCCGGTCGCCCCGGCGCTCGTCGCAGGCGTCTCGGCGGTCCGCGCTGCGGCGCTCGCCGACGACCTGTCTCCCGGGCGGCACTTCTTCCGCGCGTACCGGCGCGACCTCGGGGCGACCCTCTCGTGGGCTGTCCCCACCAGCCTCGTGCTCGCGATGCTCACGTTCAATCTCATCCATCTCGATGACGTCGACGGCGGAGCCGCGATGCGTCCCGCGGTGCTGCTGCTGGCCGCGCTCGTGATCGTGTGGGCCGGGCACGTGATCGTCCTCACCGCGGGCTTCCGCTTCCGGACCCGGGATGCCGCCCGCATAGCGCTCGCCGGGATCATCCCGGGCTGGGGCTACTCGCTGGGCGTGCTGTCACTCGTCGTGGTCGCTGCGTTCGTCGTGCTCGTGGCGTCGGAGGTGGTTCTGCTGCTCCTCCTCTGGGCCTTCGTCGGCCTGCTCGCGCTGATGGGGCGGCCGGTCTTCGTGCGCGTCACCGAGAGGCACACGGCGCCGGACTGATCGGCGCGTGCCGCCGTCTCACGAATCGAAGGTGTCCGTCCACGACGCGATATCGACGCCGTGGTTGTCGGGCGAGGCCAGCGACCACCAGGCCGGCGCGTGCGCATCGTCGGCGAGCCGCCCGCCCGCCGCAAGTGCGGCATCCACTCGCGCCTGCGCCTGGTCGGCGGGCACGAAGACGTCCAGGTGCGTGCGCCCGCGCGCGGGGGAGTCGCCGCTGATCGGGTTGAACGCGAGCTGCGGGCCGCTGCGCAGCGGGTCCACGGCGTCGGTGTCGCCGAAGTCCTCGTACCCGAGCGCCGCCGCGAAGAACGGCCGGACGTCGGCCTGCGAATGCTGGGCGACGTAGATGCCGATCGAGTGGATGCGCGACGGATCGGCGGTCAGCTGCAGCTCGGCGGCGGCACGCGAGACGTCGGCGGCGAACTCGGCGGCCCTCGGCGGGATCCCGTCCTCGTCACGATACGAGATCCGGACGATCACGCCTTCGGGGCGCACATCGATGTCGGGAAGGATGCCGCACCGCGCGGCCGCGGCCACCGTCGGGGAGACGAGTGCCGCCGCCTCGGCGAGAGAGCCCGCGGTGAAGACCGCCTGCGGTCCGGTCGCGGTGACCCGCCAGTCCGCGACGCCCGGGGCCCGATGGAAGGCCGCCGGGGTGATGCCCGCCCGTCCGCTGTCGTCGTCCATGAGCGGCCTCCTCGGTCTGTGCTCCGCGGGCCCCACGGTACTCGTCGGGCCCGACGCCGTGGGCTGCAGCTCAGGAACCTCGCCCATGGCGGCCGCCCCGTGCCCGTCAGGACAGATAGGGATCGACGAGCAGTGGCCCGCGGATGGCTCGCAGTGCGTCGACGAGACGCGCGAGGGTCTTCGCGTTCCAGCCCGGCGCCTGCAGGTCGTGCGGGCCGAGCGGCTCGAGCCCGCCCGTGCGGATCCGGACGACCTCCCACTTCGCGGCCCGCAGGGCGCGGTCCTTGCGGCGGTCGGCGTCTTCGCGATCGCCGACGTGCTCCAGCCCGTGCCGGCCCGTGCTGTCGTACTCGATCGCCACACGCAGCTCGGGGAGCAGGATGTCGGGCCACACCTCGACGTGGTCGAAGAACGGCCGTGCCACCCGGACGGCGTTGAGCCCGGGCGTCACCCCCACGCGCCCGAACAGGTCGGCGCGCAGCTGTGCCTCCACCGCGGACGCGGGCTTCGGAGCGCACTCGGACAGGAACGCCTCGCCGACCGCGACATCCGGGGTCTTCGGGCAGAGCTGCCGGCGGCGTGCCGGACGGCGCGGCTTGAGCACCGCGCGCCCGACCGGGGCGGCGATCGCCGCGGGGACGGGCGAACCGAGCGGGGTCACCACGTCGCGCATGGGCAGCGCACGGGGTGGACGCGCGACGCTGGAGCACTCGGGACACCACGCGGAGCGCCGGCGCTCCCGCCCGGGCCGGTGCCGCTGCTCGTCGGGAGTGGCGGCGAACTTGTGGCCCGCCTCGCACTGCCACAGCAGCAGGACGTCCGCCGCCGGCGGGATCTGGGTGAGCGCGATCCCCGCATTGAGCTCGGGGTGGTACTGGCGGATGAGCGCCGGAAATGACGCCCACGCCTCCCGGTAGGCTCCCACCGGGTAGGGCACCTCGGCGCCCTTGGAGAACTGGCGCCGGGCCCACCACAGTTCGACGCGCTCCGCCATGAGAGCAGGGTAGGCGGGGCCCACGACATCGCCGCGACTGATTCACTCGTGCTCGGGAAGCAGCGGCGTCGACCAGGCGGGGTCGCGCCCGAGCTGCGCGGCGCGCGACACGGACGCCGAGCCGAAGCGGTCGCGCACCGCGTCGAGCACGGTGTCGAGGCGGACGCCGTCGTCCCAGTCGATCGGCAGCTCGGGAGGCACGCTGTCGGCCTTGCCGAGCTGCGACAGCGAGACGCCGATCAGCGTGATGCCGCGCTCGCCGATCTCGGGCTGCGAGGCCGCGAGCAGCCCCTGTGCGACCGTGAGGATGAGCGCGGTGCGGTCGGTCGGCGACCGGAACGAGCGAGAGCGCGTGACCTTGGCGTAGTCGCCGAAGCGCAGGCGCAGCACCACCGTCCGGCACACGCGGTCCCCGTCACGGAGCCGCCGCGCGAGACGGTCGACGATCTGGGTGAGGATGACCTCCAGCTCGTCGGGCGTGCGCGGGCGATTTCCGAGCGCCCGCTGCGACCCGATCGACCCGCGGCGGCGCGTGGTGTCGACGGGCCGCGGATCGCGCAGCCGCGCGAGGGCGTGCAGGTGGGCGCCGGCAGCCCGGCCCAGCAGTCGCTCGGCGGTGGCGGCTTCCAGCTCGGCGAGCTGGCCGACGGTGTGGATGCCGAGCCGGTGGAGCTTCTCGGCGGTCACGGCGCCCACGCCCCACAGTCGCTCCACGGGGAGGGGCAGCAGGAACTGCTGCTCGCGCTCGGGTTCGACCACGAGCAGTCCGTCCGGTTTGCTGACGGCGCTGGCGACCTTCGCGAGGAACTTGGTGCGCGCGACGCCCACCGAGATGGCGAGCCCGACCTCGGCCTTCACCCGCTGGCGCAGCCGCACCGCGATCTGCTCGGGTGTGCCGGCGATGCGCCGCAGTCCGCCGACCTCCAGGAACGCCTCGTCGATCGAGAGCCCTTCGACCAGCGGAGTGGTGTCGCGGAAGATCGCGAAGACGTCGCGGCTCGCGGCCGAGTACGCCTCCATGCGCGGCGGCACGACGACGGCATCCGGGCACAGCTCTCGTGCCATGCGGCCGCCCATCGCCGTGCGCACTCCTCGCGCCTTCGCCTCGTAGCTCGCCGCGAGCACCACTCCGCCGCCGACGATCACCGGCCGCCCGCGCAGCGCGGGTGCATCCCGCTGCTCGACCGACGCGTAGAACGCGTCGAGATCGGCGTGCAGCACGGTCGCCTCGCCCCGCATCCCGCCCTCCCGCCGCCGTCCGTCGGGCAGGATCATCGCACGAAGCTGCGACACTCATGCCCTATCGCATGCCAGCAATTCGGCGATCGGTTCGTGTCGGGTGCGCCGAGGGCTGCGCCCCACACCGCCCGCGCGCGGCGACTGGGCCCAGATAATGAGGGGGTGGAGCCGTGGGAGATGCACGCGTGGTACGCCGACTACCTCGACGCGTGCAACCGGCACGATCTCGCTGCGATCCGGTCGTTCGTCGATCCGGCGGTGCGTCGCTCGCACCTGCCGGGAGGCGCGGATGCCTGGGTCGACGACCTCGACGCCCTGTTCCGCGGGTTCCCCGATTGGCGGTGGCGGCGCATCCAGCTGATCGTCGAGGACGACCGCATCGCCGCCCATCTGCGGGGGAGCGGCACACATCTCGGCGAGTTCCGCGGTGTCGCGCCGACGAGGCGCCACGCAAACGTCGCCGAGTTCTCGATGTACCGCGTATCCCGGGGACGGTTCGTGGAGTTCGCGGCCGCCGACACCGGCTTCGAGCTGATGAACCAGCTCGGGGCGACGGCAGCGCCGTAGCGCCGTCGTGCGCGCCGAGAGGCGTCAGGCGTGCGGGACCGCGCTCACGATCGCGCCGGCGACGGTGGCGCCGTTCGGGGTGCGGTACTCGAACCGGTCGCCGGGGAGGAGACCTGCGATCGCCTGGCCGAGGGGCGACTCGGGCGAGTAGACCGCGACGTCCGCGTCGGGCCCCAGCAGCGCCCGGGAGCCGAGCAGGAACGTGTCCTGCGAGCCGTCGGACGCGAACTCCACCGTGACGCGCATCCCGGGTTCGACGATGCCGTCGTCGGGCCGGGCTCCGACCTGTGCGCGGCGGATGATGCCGCGCAGCTCGATGGCGCGCGCCTGCGCCTGATCGTCGTCGGCGCCCTCGCGCACGATCGCGTCCAGCTCCTGCTCCAGGTGACGCAGGGCGTCCTGCGTGAGCCAGATCGGCTCCTCCACAACAGACACAGCAGACCTCCTCGGCCGGGACAGATGAAGTTCCCGAGCCTAGCCGGTCCGGCGCTCCGGTGGGAGCCGCCTTATTTGCGCTGCTCGAACGTCCCCGCCGAGATCGGCAGTGCGACGGCGAGCACGATGCACAGCAGGCCCACGACGAACAGCAGCGCGGGCACGGGCGACGCGAAAGAGATCCCCAGCAGCACCATTCCGCCCACCAGCAGGATCAGATAGAGGATGAACAGCACGATGGCCCCCTGACTCGCGAACGTCTCCCCTCCTGCCTACCGCACCCTCGACGCGTGCGCCAGGGGGACGCGCCGACCACAATGTCAGCATGAGACTCCTGCAGGTCGCGCAGCGCGCAGACGACCTCGACCGCGCGTCGGCGTTCTACGAGACGCTTCTGGGCGCGCCGCCGACGGCACGATTCGATCCGCCCGGACTGCTCTTCTTCGACCTCGACGGGGTGCGGCTGCTGTTGGATCGCAACGCGCCGTCCGCGCTGCTGTATCTGCGCGTCGACGATGTCGTGGCCACCCTCGAACGACTCGGCGCCGACGTCGAGGTCGTGTCGCCGCCGCACGTCATCTTCACGCACGAAGATGACACCCTCGGTCCGGCAGGTCACGAGGAGTGGCAGGCGTTCGTGAAGGACTCCGAGGGCAACACCGTCGGGCTGATCTCGTTCGCCCAGAGTCGCTGACGCCGCAGCTGCACCACACTGCTCTGCCTGGGCCGCCGGGCCCAGGCATCCTGCATCTCTCGAATCCATAACAGCGGGCAGAGTGCGCGTCCGGGGCGACTAGCCTGGTGGCGATGAGCGCCTATGTCTCGGCGTTCGAGCTGTTCTCCATCGGCGTAGGACCCTCGAGCTCCCACACGGTCGGTCCCATGCGGGCCGCCCACGACTTCGCCGTCCGCCTGCGCGAGTCCGGTGCGCTGCCGCAGGTGGGGCGCGTGACCTGCACGCTCTACGGTTCGCTCGGCGCCACCGGCATCGGCCACGGCACCCCCGACGCGGTCGTGGCGGGGCTGCAGGGGCTCGAGCCCGAGACGGTGGATCCGGATGCCGTCCGCGCGGCGTGGAGCGGCTGGCCCGACGGCCGCCACCTGGATCTGGCGGGCAGCCACCCGGTGCTGTTCGACCGCGCGGACGTCGTGTTCGCCCCGCGCACGCGCCTGCCTGCCCACCCCAACGCCATGACGCTCGAGGCCTGGGCCGGCCCCGAGGACGGACCCCAGCGGGCACTCCCCGCGGCCGGCGGCATCCGGGAGACCGGGGCCGCGGTCGTCGCCGACGCGCAGCCGACGCCGGAGGCAGGGCTGATCGCCCGCGAGACCTACTACTCCGTGGGCGGCGGCTTCATCCGCCGCGACGGCGAGGCACCCCAGGTGCGGGCGCATGCGTACCCGCTCGACTTCGCCTCCGCCGAGCAGCTGCTGCACCTGTGCGACGAGCAGGGGCTGACGATCGCCGAGGCCGCCCGCCTCAACGAGTCCGCGATGCGCGGCGAAGAGGAGGTCGCGGCGGGCCTCGACGCGATCTGGGACGCGATGGCGGCGTGCGTCGAAGCGGGCTTGCACGCCGACGGGGTGCTTCCCGGGATGCTCGGGGTCAAGCGGCGTGCGGCGTCCATCCGCGCTCAGCTCGAGGCGGCCGAGGCCGACGGCCGGCGCGAACTGCCGGGGGAGTGGCTGGGGGCGTTCGCGCTCGCCGTCAACGAAGAGAACGCGGCCGGCGGCCGGGTCGTCACGGCGCCCACCAACGGTGCCGCGGGCATCGTGCCGGCGGTGGCGATGTACTGGTGGCGGTTCCTCGCGGACTCCGGTCTGGGGGCGGGCAACGCGGTGACGCCCTACGGCGAGCTCGTCGGCAGCGCCCTGCTCGGCTACGACGGGCACGTCGTCGAACCGGACGAGTCCGGCGCCTGGGACGACGAACAGGTGGCGGACGCGAACCGGCGGCGCGGCATCCGTCGCTACCTGCTCACCGCGGCCGCGCTGGGTTCGCTGTTCAAGGCCAACGCGTCCATCTCGGGTGCCGAGGGCGGCTGCCAGGCCGAGGTGGGTTCCGCCTGCGCGATGGCCGCCGGCGGCCTGACCGCGGTCATGGGCGGCACCAATCGCCAGATCGAGAACGCCGCCGAGATCGCGATGGAGCACCACCTCGGGCTGACCTGCGACCCCGTGGGCGGGCTGGTGCAGATCCCGTGCATCGAGCGCAACGCCATCGCCGCGTCGACCGCCGTCACCGCCGCACGCCTGGCGCTGCGCGGCGACGGCTCGCACTACGTGTCGCTCGACACGGTCGTCGAGACGATGCGCCAGACGGGCATCGACATGTCGACGAAGTACAAGGAGACCAGCGAGGGCGGCCTCGCGGTCAACGTCATCGAGTGCTGAGCGCCCCGCCGGTGAAGTGGCGGCGGCAGCGCGCCTGATACGACTCGACGCCGCCGACCTGCTCGGGTGACGGCAGACGGGCGTCGGCGACCTCGCCGGGTGCCAGGCGCTGGTGGAACGCGGCGTCGGCACCGCACACCGCGCAGACGGCGGTGAGCTTGAGCACGTCCTCGGCGGTGGCCATGAGTGCCGGCAGCGGCTCGAACGGGCGGCCGTCGAACGTCACGCAGAGCCCCGCGACGATGACGGTGATCCCGTCGGCGACGAGCGTCTCGACCGCCTCGACCAGCGGTGGGCCGAAGAACTGCGCCTCGTCGATCGCCACGACGTCGAGCTCGCGGCCGAGCATCGCCTCCGTGAGCGTCGGGGCGTCCCCGACGGTGCGCGAAGGGACGCTCAGCCCCGAGTGCGAGCTCACCTGCCCCGGTCCGCGCCGATCGTCCAGGGCGTGGTTGACGAGCTCGACGGAGAGTCCGGCGATGCGCGCCCGCCGCACCCGGCGCAGCAGCTCCTCCGACTTGCCGGCGAACATGGGGCCGGTCACGACCTGCAGGCGTGCCCGCTCTCGCGTGTGCATGGCGCCAGGATAAGCGGCCTAGGATCGAAGCGCCCGTCACCCCGGAACGTGGCACCCGGAACGTCAGCAAGGATGCCGATGCCCGCACGATCCCCTGCGCCCGCACCGCCGCGAGCCTCGACGCCCCGCGCCCTCTCGGGCCGCACGTGGGTGACCGTCGTGGTGCTGGGCCTCGTGGGCCAGCTCGCCTGGACCGTCGAGAACATGTACCTCAACGTGTTCGTGTACGACACCATCACCGCCGACCCGACGGTGATCGCGACGCTGGTGGCGGCATCCGCCGTCGCCGCGACCCTCGCGACGATGCTGGTCGGCGCGTGGTCGGACCGCGCCCGCACCCGCCGGCCGTTCATCGCGGTCGGGTATGTGCTGTGGGGGCTGACGACCGCGACCTTCGGCTTCGTGCAGCCGGCGGCGGGAGCGGATGCCGCACTCGCGGTGGGTGCGGCGGTGGTCGCGATCGTGGCCCTGGACTGCGTCATGTCGTTCTTCGGCTCGGGCGCCAACGACGCGGCGTTCAACGCGTGGGTGACAGAGTCGACCGATCCGTCCAACCGCGGACGCGTCGACGGCGTGCTCGCGATCATGCCGCTCATCGGCATGCTGATCGTCTTCGGGGCGCTCGACGGGCTCACCCAGGTGGGGCAGTGGACGCTGTTCTTCGGCATCGTGGGGCTCGTGACCGCCGCCGTGGGCGCGGTGGCGTGGTTCCTGGTGCGCGACCCCGACCGCATCGAGTCGGCGCAGGGCGCTTATCTCGCCACGGTCGTGCACGGCCTGCGTCCGAGCACCGTCCGCGCGAACCCGCGCCTGTACCTGCTGCTGCTGGCGTACGCCGTCGTCGGCACGAGCACCCAGGTGTTCATCCCGTACCTGATCATCTACATCCAGCGGTACCTGCGCATCGACGGCTACGCGATCGTGCTGGGCAGCGTCCTGATCCTCGCCTCGATCGCGAGCGTGCTCGGCGGCCGGGTCATCGACCGCATCGGTCAGCGGCACGCGGAAGGCAAGGTGAGGGCGATCATCCCGGCCGTCGGGATCCTCGTGGCCGGTCTCGTCGCGATGTTCGTCGTGCGCGACATGATCGCGGTCATCGTCGCGGGGACCGTCATGATGGCCGGCTTCATGCTGTCGATCGCCGCGATCTCGGCGAGCGTGCGCGACGCGACGCCCACCGATCGCGTCGGCATGGTGCAGGGTCTCCGGATGATCGCGGCGGTGCTGATCCCGATGGTCGCCGGACCGTTCGTCGGGGCGGCGGTGATCGTCGGCGCCGCCGAGACCTACGTCGACCTCGGCGTGGTCAAGCAGGTGCCGACGCCCTGGATCTTCCCCGCCGCGGCCGTCGTCGCCGTGCTCGTCGTGGTGCCCGTGCTGCTGCTGCGCCGTCATGACCGAAGAGCAGCGGATGCCGCCACGCCGGTCAGCGAGGCCCAGGCATGACGCTGCTGACCCCGTGGGCCGCGACCCTCGACGCGGACGCCCCGCTGCCCGAGTACCCTCGCCCTCAGCTCGTGCGCGGGGACTGGACGAACCTCAACGGGCGATGGAGCTACGCCATCACGCCGCTGAGCGCGCGCGCCGCCGATCCGCTCGCCGTGGACGACCCCACGGCGCAGCCCGAGGGATGGGACGGCCGCATTGTCGTGCCGTTCTCGCCCGAGACGGCGCTGTCGGGCGTCGGCCGCATCCTTCGGGCCGACCAGACGCTCTGGTACCGACGCTCGTTCTCGCTGCCGCGCCCGCTGCGCGGCGGTGAGCGTGCGATCCTCCACTTCGGAGCGGTCGACCAGTCCTCCCGGGTCGCCGTGGACGGCGTCGAGGTGGGCCGTCACACCGGCGGCTACCTGCCCTTCGCCCTGGACATCACCGCAGCGCTCTCCGCCACCCCCGAGTCGGCCCACGAGCTCGTCGTCGCCGTGAGGGATGTGACGGATGCCGCATGGCTCTCGCGCGGCAAGCAGACGAGCCGTCCGGGCGGCATCTGGTACACCCCGCAGTCGGGCATCTGGCAGACGGTGTGGCTCGAGATCGTGCCGCGTCTCACCGTCGACCGGCTCGTGCTCACTCCCGACCTCGACGCGGGAGTCGTCGTGGTGACGGTGCACAGCGAGCACGCGACCGGCGCCGAGAAGGCACGGGTCGAGGTGCTCGACGGCGGGCGGGTGGCGGCATCCGCTGATCTTCCCGTCGGGGTGCCGACCGGTGTCGTCCTCGACGGACCCGTGCGGGTGTGGAGTCCGGAAGACCCGTTCCTGTACGACGTGCGGGTGACGCTCGGCGACGACCGCGTCGAGTCGTACGTGGGGATGCGGTCGTTCGGCGTCGGCGTGGACGACCGCGGGTTCGCACGGCTGCTGCTCAACGGCGCGCCGCACCTGCCGGTCGGGCTGCTCGATCAGGGCTACTGGCCCGACGGCGGGTACACGGCGCCGTCGGATGCGGCGCTGGAGTACGACGTCCGGCTGGCGAAGCGCCTCGGCTTCACGATGCTCCGCAAGCACATCAAGGTCGAGCCGCTGCGCTGGTATTACCACTGCGACCGCCTCGGGATGCTCGTGTGGCAGGACGCGGTCAGCGGGGGCACGGCGTACAACCCGCTGGTGGTGAGCGCCCCGGCGATCGCGTCGCCCACCCTCGACGACCGTCGTCACGCGCGCTTCGGCCGTGCCGACGAGGCGGGGCGCGACGCGTTCGAGCGCGAACTGCGCGACATGATCGAGCACCTGCGGAGCGTCACCTCGCTGTCGCTGTGGGTGCCGTTCAATGAGGGCTGGGGACAGTTCGACGCGGCGCGCATCGCCGGCGTCGTGCGCGAACTCGACCCCACGCGCCCCGTCGACCACGCGAGCGGCTGGCACGACCAGGGCGCCGGCGACCTGCACAGTCTGCACATCTACTTCCGGCCGGTGCGCGCACCCCGCGGCGACGGGCGCGTGCTCGCGCTGACCGAGTACGGCGGCTACAGCCTGGCGGTGCCGGAGCACACCTGGAGCGCGACGACGTTCGGCTACAAGAAGTACCGGTCGCGCGACCAGCTCGTCGCGGCCCTCCAGCGCCTGCACGAGCGCGAGATCGCCCCCGCGATCGCACGCGGGCTCGCTGCCACGGTGTACACGCAGCTCGCCGACGTCGAAGAGGAGGTCAACGGGCTCGTGACCTACGACCGGCGCTTCGTGAAGGTTCCCGAAGACGCGATGCGCGCGATCAACGACGGGCTGAGGGATGCCGCATCCCCGCGCCTCAGGAAGGACCCCGCATGACCGAGCGCGAGCTCACCGCCCCCGTGTCGCTCACGCTCCCGAACGGGCGCGTGAACCCCGACGCGATCGGCTGGGCGCGGCAGCCGATCGTCGACACGTCCGGCATCGGCCGCGGGCTCGGCCGCAACAAGCGGTGGGAGTACTGGAACGTCGCGACGCCGACGCACATCCTGGCGCTCACGGTGTCGTCGATCGACTACGCCGCCGTGCACGAGGTGTGGGTCTTCGACCGCGCCACCGAGCAGACCTGGGGCAAGGGCGCGACCGTGCTCCCGTCCCGCGGCGTCACGCTGCCGGCCGGCGTCGAGAGCGGCCCCGCGCACGCACGTGCGAAGGACCTCGAGGTCGATGTGCTCCCCGAGCCCGGCGGCACGCGGCTGCGCGCCCGCATCCCCGGCGCCTCGTTCGACGTGTTCGCCGAGCTGCCGGAGGGGCACGAGCGCCTCGCCGTCGTCGTGCCGTGGAGCCGCAGGCGGTTCCAGTACACGGTGAAGGACGTCGCGCGTCCGGCTTCCGGCACGGTCACCGTGGACGGTGTCACCCACGAGGTCCCTGCGGGGGAGTCGTGGGCGGTGCTCGACCACGGCCGCGGCCGGTGGCCCTACGACATCGTGTGGAACTGGGGTGCGGGATCCGGCGTGTCGCATGGCCGCACCATCGGCATCCAGGTCGGCGGCCGGTGGACCGAGGGCACCGGGTCCACCGAGAACGCCTTCTTCGTCGACGGCCGGCTGCACAAGATCCACGACGAGCTCAGTTGGGAGTACGACCTCGCGGACTGGCGCAGGCCCTGGCGGATCGTGGGCGCTGGGCTGGAGGCATCCTTCACCCCGTTCTTCGACAAGACCGCCCGCACACAGCTCGGAGTGATCTCGTCGCGCACCGATCAGTGCTTCGGGCACTGGGAAGGAACCTTCGCGATCCCCGGTGGCAGGAGCGTCGCGTTCGACGGCATCCTCGGCTGGGCGGAAGAGGTCCACAACCGCTGGTGACGCGGGTCTAGTCTGAGCCCATGGATGCCGTCCAGGTGCGCGGACTGCAGGTCCGGCGCGGCAAGACCGAGGTGTTCAGCGGTCTCGATCTCGCCATTCCCCGCGGGCAGATCACGGGGCTGCTCGGCCCCTCCGGTTGCGGCAAGACCACCCTCATGCGCTCCATCGTGGGGGTGCAGAAGGTCGCCGGCGGCACGGTGGAGGTGCTCGGCGAACCCGCAGGGTCGCGGGCTTTGCGCCACCGCGTCTCGTACGACACGCAGGCCGCATCGGTGTACGGCGACCTCACGATCCGCCAGAACCTGCGCTACTTCGCCCGGCTGCTCGGCGCGCCCCGCGGCGACATCGATCGTGTCATCGCCGAGGTGGGCCTGGCCGATCAGCGCGACCAGACCATCGACTCGCTGAGCGGCGGTCAGGAGTCGCGGGTGTCGCTCGCGGTCGCCATGCTCGGCACGCCCGAGCTCCTCGTGCTCGACGAGCCCACGGTCGGCCTCGACCCGCTGCTGCGGTCGGAGCTGTGGGACGTGTTCCGCGGACTCTCGGATGCCGGCACGACGCTGATCGTCTCGAGCCATGTGATGGACGAGGCGCTGCGGTGCGACCGGCTCCTCCTCATGCGCGCCGGCCGGATCATCGCCGACACCACCCCCGACGGGCTGCTCGCCGACACCGGGACGACGGATCCGGATGCCGCCTTCCTGGCGCTCATCGCGCGCGACGCGCACAGCGGCGACCGGGCTGCGGCATCCGATCATCCTCTCACCCGCCGCGAGGCGCGCGAGCAGGCGCAGCATCCCCAGCCGACACCCCCGTCGCAGGACGGTGCGTCATGAACGGCGTCCGCACGTTCGCCACGGCGGGCAGGGTGCTGCGGCAGCTGAGCCACGACCCGCGCTCGATCGCGCTGATGCTCATCGCCCCGAGCCTGCTCGTCGGCCTGTTCGCCTGGCTCTTCAGCGATCAGGAGGGCGTCTTCGACCAGTTCGGCGGCCCGATCCTCGCGCTGTTCCCGTTCATCGTGATGTTCCTCATCACCTCGATCACGACCCTCCGCGAGCGGCGGTCGGGCACGCTCGAACGGCTCATGACGACGCCGATCGAGAAGGCGGACTTCATCCTCGGCTACGGGCTCGCGTTCGGGCTCATGGCGACGCTGCAGGCCGTGATCACCGTCACGTTCGCGGTGTGGGTGTGCGACCTGCAGGTCGACGGCGAGCTGTGGCAGCTCGGGCTCGTAGCCGTCGTCGACGCCATCCTCGGCACGGCGCTCGGGCTGCTCGCGAGCGCCTTCGCCCGCACCGAGTTCCAGGCCGTGCAGTTCATGCCGCTGATCGTGTTCCCGCAGATCATCCTCGGCGGCCTGTTCATGCCGCGCGAAGACATGCCCGACGCGCTCTACCAGATCTCGAAGGTGCTCCCGCTGAGCTACGCGATCGACACCATCAACGCGGTGACGGCGGGCGACGACGGGTGGGACGTGTTCGGGCCGCTGCTGGTCGTGGTCGCCTTCGCAATCGGCGCGCTGATCCTCGCCTCGCTCACGCTGCGACGCCGGACGCCGTAGCGGTCGTCAGCAGCTGGTCTGCTTCTTGCGCAGCTTCGACGTCAGCTCGCGCAGCTGCTGCAGCTCGTCGTCGGTGAGCAGCGACATGCGCTCGGCGATGGCCTTGCCGTGCGCGCTCGCGATGCGGCGGAACAGCGAGGCCCCGGCGTCCGTCGCGTGGACGAGCGAGCCGCGGCCGTCGTCGGGATCGGCGCACTTGGTGAGCAGCCCGCGCGCGACCATGCGGTCGACCAGGCGCGAGACGCTCGGCTGGCTGATGAGCATGTTCGCCGTGACGTCGCGCAGCCGGGCGGTCAGGTCGTCGGCGCGCGTGACGGTCAGCAGCACGTCGTACTCGGCCTGGCTGAGGGTCTGATCGTCGAAGTCGTCGTTGATGTCGCCGAACACCTCGTGCTGGGCGCGGAACAGGCTCTCCCAGGCATCGATGGCGAGGCGGCGGTCGGTCATACCGACAAGAGTAGGGCAGGGTGCGGACCCTAGGCTTGCGGCATGGCCTCTCTCCCCGCGCGCGCGTCGCGCCCGCGCCGTCTCGGTGTCGTCGGCCTGCTCGTCGCGCTGTTCACGGGCATGCTGCTCGCGACCGCGGGCGCCGTGCCGGCGCGCGCCGATGTCGAGGGCTTCTCGTTCGAGAGCCTGGACGTCGAGTACCAGCTCGGCCGTGACGCCGACGGGGCGAGCACCGTGACGGTCGTCGAGACCTTCATCGCGCTGTTCCCCGACATCGACCAGAACCACGGCATACGACGGGCCGTCCCGGACTCGTACCAGGGAGCGCCGACCGACCCGCAGCTGGTGTCGATCACCGACGAGAACGGCACACCCCGTGCCGCCGAGACCGAGAGCGACGACGGCTTCTACTACATGACCTCGCGGGCCGACGGGTTCGTGCACGGGCGCCAGACGTACGTCTTCACCTACACGATGCACAACGTCACGCGGTACTTCCCCGACACCGGCGTGGACGAGTTCTACTGGGACGTCAACGGCACCGCGTGGCCGCAGTCGTTCGGCCGCATCACGGCGCGCGTCACGATGAGCGACGAGGTGGATGCCGCCCGCACGGGTGCGATGGCCTGCTACGTCGGCGCCCAAGGCTCGACCGCCACGTGCCCGATCACCGACACGGGCGACGGGGTCGAGGCATCCGCCACCGACGTCGGGCCGTACCAGACCGTCACCTTCGCCATCGCGTTCACCGCGGGGACGTTCACCCCCTTTGACGCGTCGTATCTCGCCTCGCCGTGGGGATGGCTGCAGGGCATCGTCGCGCTCCTGGGTCTCGGCGGATCGTTCGTGGCCGCGATCGTCGCGCGCCGCCGGTTCCTGCGCGACGCCCCCGGTCGGCCCGTGATCATCGCCGAGTACACGCCGCCGCCCGGACTGGACGCCCTGCAGAGCGCCGTCCTGCTCGGCCGGACCACGAAGGCCGTGCCGGCCGAAGTGCTCGAACAGGCCATCGTGGGCAGCATCCGCATCGAAGAAGGCTCTCGCAAGCTCTTCGGCGGCGTCCGGCTCAAGGCCGTGCTGCAGGACCCGCGGCTCGCCGACGCCGACGGACAGATGCTGCTGCCGGGCCTGTTCCCGTCGGGCGTACCGGGCGAGGAGTTCGAGTTCGGCGGCACCGACACGCGGTTCTCGAAGACCGCCCAGGCGCTGCTCAAGGCGGCAGCCGACGACCTGAAGGCGCGGGGCTTCCGTCGTGTCGTGCCCGCAGGCGCGAAGGCGTGGCCGCTCGTCATCGCGTGGCTCTCTGCGGCGCTCGTGATCGTGTTCGGCGTCATCGCCCTGATCTCGTACGTGGACCCGCTGGTGCCGATCCTGCTGTTCATCGGCGGCCTCGGGGTGGCGTTCACCGTGACGTTCCTGGTGGCGCGTGATCCGCTCACGTCCGCCGGCGCCGAGGCCCGCGATCATCTGCGGGGGCTCAAGGAGTTCATCGAGTGGGCCGAGGCCGACCGCATCCGCATGCTCCAGTCGCCGCAGGGCGCCGAACGCGTGCGCGTCGACCTGACCGACCCCGCGCAGAAGCTCAAGCTGTACGAGACCCTGCTGCCGTACGCGGTCGTCTTCGGCCAGGAGAAGCAGTGGGCCGAGGAGCTCGCCGTCCTCTACGGCGACCGTGGCAACCCCGGGTGGTACGTCGGTTCGACGGCGTTCAACGCCGCCGCGTTCTCCTCCGGCATCTCGAGCCTCTCGGCGTCGGCCGCATCGTCGTCGTCGTCGGGCGGGTCGTCCGGCGGCGGCTCGGCGGGCGGCGGCGGTGGCGGCGGTGGCGGCGGCGGGGTCTGACGCATGGGACTTCATCACGTGGAGCTCTGGGTCGCCGACCTCGACCTCGTGCGCGACGACTGGGCGTGGCTGCTCGAACAGGTCGGGCTCACCCGCCTGAGCGCCTGGCCCGGCGGTGAGACGTGGGGCGACGGCGGTGCCTACCTGACGTTGACGGGCTCCCCGAACCTGTCGCCGGAAGGACACGACCGGCGCCGCCCGGGCGTCAATCACCTCGCCTTCTGGGCGGGCGATCGCGGGGCGGTGGATGCCGTCATGGCCGACGCCCCCGTGCACGGCTGGCGTCCGCTGTATCACGACCGGTATCCGCACGCCGGTGGCCCCGACCACTACGCCGGATGGCTGGAGAACGCCGCCGGGTTCAAGGTGGAGGTCGTGGCGGGGCATCCCTGATTCCGGCGCCGCGACCCAGCGCCGCGGGGCGCCGGGTCAGAGCGGCGCCACGGGCTGGCGCAGGATCGTGCGCAGCTTCTCGGGTGCAGTCCGGCGGAAGTCGCCGAAGTAGATCTCGTGATGCGTGCCCGACAGGCGGAGCCCCTGCGAGGGGATGACGTCGTGATGCATCCGGTCGAGGACGGGCGTCTCATCGTCGAACGGGCCCACGTGGAGCGTCTGCACGCACAGTCCCTCGACCAGGGACTGCAGGCGCACGTCGCCGAGCCGGGCCGGAGAGTTCTTGGCGCCCGCCTGCGCGACGGCGGCCTCGACCAGCTCGGCGTCGATCCAGTCGGGGACGAGGATCATCATCGTCCAGTCCCACTGCGACTTGTCGCGTGCGGTCGTGAACGCGTCGAGGTCGTCGGCCGTCCAGAGACCTTCCAGGGGCGGCACCACGTAGTCGCGGCCGAGCTCACGTCTGCTGGCGAACTTCAGCTTGTACGCGACCGGGTAGAGGGCCGCGAGCGCCTCCGTGTACACCGGCGAGGTGTTGGGATCGCCGTGGCCGTCGATCATCAGGTACTGCCGCTCGGGGACCTCGAGGATGCGGAACTCGCCCCGCTTCGCGCGGTAGCTGTCGAGCGTCTTCGTGAGGTCGATCTTGCCGGCCGCTCCTGTGTCTGCCACACGGCAAGAGTAAGGGCCGGTCGGAGAGGCTACCGACCGGCCCTTGTCCCTTGCACCAAGAGTGTCCTGCAATCACATGTCGGTAGCTGCCACAGCAAAACAACTACCGTGCAAGCACTCTATAACGGCGAGATAACGGCGAC
>NZ_JBQCIP010000235.1:0-8743 GCF_051953575.1 Microbacterium sp. | reverse complement strand
CGGAACAGCGTGGGGGTGGCGGTGAGCGTCGCGGTCATCAGAAGTACCCGTCCTTCTTGCGGTCCTCCATGGCCGCCTCGCTGAGGCGGTCGTCGGCACGGGTCGCCCCGCGCTCGGTGAGGGTCGACACGGCGACCTCGGCCACGATCGCCGCCAGGTCGGCGGCATCCGATTCGACCGCTCCCGTGCAGCTCATGTCGCCGACGGTCCGGTAGCGCACGGTGCGCAGCTCGACGGTCTCGTCCGCGCGCGGCGGCGAGAAGGGCCCGACGGGGCGCCACATGCCGTCGCGTTCGTACACCTCGCGCTCGTGCGCGAAGTACAGCGGCGGCAGGGCGATGCTCTCGCGCTCGATGTACTGCCACACGTCCAGCTCGGTCCAGTTCGAGATCGGGAACGCCCGCACGTGCTGGCCCGGCGTGTGGCGGCCGTTGTACAGGCTCCACAGCTCGGGGCGCTGGTTGCGCGGATCCCACTGGCCGAACTCGTCGCGCAGCGAGATGATGCGCTCCTTGGCGCGCGCCTTGTCCTCATCGCGACGGGCGCCGCCGAACACGGCGTCGTGGCGGCCGGCGGCGATCGCGTCGAGCAGCGGCACCGTCTGCAGCGGGTTGCGGGTGCCGTCGGCGCGCTCCTGCAGGCGGCCGTCGTCGATGTAGTCCTGCACGCGCGCGACCTCGAGGCGGATGCCGAGCCGCTCGACGGTCTCGTCGCGGAAGGCCAGCACCTCGGGGAAGTTGTGTCCGGTGTCGACGTGCAGCACCGGGAAGGGCACGCGGCCGGGCGCGAACGCCTTCGTGGCGAGGTGCAGCACGACGACGGAGTCCTTGCCGCCCGAGAACAGCAGCACGGGCCGCTCGAACTCGGCGACGACCTCGCGGATGACGTGGATCGCCTCGGCCTCGAGCAGGTCGAGCGTCGACAGGGCGGTGGCGGGGGCGGAGGTGGAGAGGGTCATACGTGCAGCCCGCATTCCGTCTTCGAGGATCCGGCCCAGCGGCCCGATCGGGGGTCTTCACCGGGGGCGACCGGCTTGGTGCACGGCTCGCAGCCGATAGACGGGTAGCCGAAGCCGACCAGCAGGTTGACGGGAGCCTTGTGCGCGGCGGCATACTCCAGCACGTCGTCGAAGCTCCAGGCGGCGACCGGGTTCACCTTGACGAGGCCGTTGCGCTCGTCCCACGTGACCAGCGGGGTGTTCGTGCGGGTCGGCGCCTCGTCGCGGCGGACGCCGGTGAACCACACCTCGTAGCCGCCGAGGGCGTCCTGCAGCGGCGCCACCTTGCGGCGCGCGCAGCACAGGCCCGGGTCGCGCTCGAAGAGCTTCGCGCCGAACTCGGCGTCCTGTTCGGAGACGGTCTGGTCGGGGGTGATGTCGACGATCCGCACGTCGAGGGCGCGCTGCACCTCGTCGCGCGTCGCGTAGGTCTCGGTGAAGTGGTACCCCGTGTCGAGGAACAGCACGTCGACGCCCGGCAGCTGCTCGGCCACGACGTGGGGCAGGGCGGCGTCGGCCATCGAGCAGGCGACGGCGGCGGCATCCACCGAGAAGTTGCGGGCCACCCACGCCACGACCTCGGCGGCGGACGCCTCGTGGTCGGTCAGGCTGCCGAGCTCGAGGTTGCCCTGCTCGGCGAGCGCCTTGAGTTCTTCGTGCGTGCGCTTGACGGCGATGCGGGGCGCGAGGCTGACGGTCACTGGAGGGCCTCCTCGTCGGCGCGGTGCGCCCACTGCGCGAACGTCTCGTCGCTGGCGGCATCCCTGTCGGCGAGGAAGCGGGTGACGACGCGCTCGACGTAGTCCGCGATGCCGTCGGCAGCCACCTTCAGGCCGCGGACGGTGCGGCCGAGCCCCGGCTCGTCGCGGTCCTGCGAGGCGAGCCCGCCGCCGAGGTGCACCTGGTAGCCGGGGACCTGTTCGCCGTCGATCGTGACGAGCTGGCCCTTGAGGCCGATGTCGGCGGTCTGGATGCGGGCGCACGAGTTGGGACAGCCGTTCACGTGGAGCGAGATCGGATGCGGCAGCTCGAAGCCCTTGAGGCGCTCTTCGAGGTCGAGCACGGCCGCCGTCGCGTTGACCTTGGTCTCGACGATCGCGAGCTTGCAGAACTCGATGCCGGTGCACGCGATCGTGCCGCGGCGCAGCAGGCTCGGGCGTGCCTGCAGGCCGAGCGCGTCGAGCTCGGCGATGAGCGGCTCGACGTCCGCTTCGGGCACGTCGAGGACCACGATCTTCTGGTGCGGGGTCGTGCGCAGGCGGGTCGAGCCGTGCGCCTCGGCGATCTCGGCCAGGCGGGTCAGGGTCTCGCCGCTGACACGGCCGACGATCGGCGTCACGCCGACGTAGAAGCGGCCGTCCTTCTGCCGGTGCACGCCGACGTGGTCGCCGGGGGTCGCGGGGCGGGGAGCGGCGGGGCCGTCGGGGAGCGCGTAGCCGAGGTACTCGTCCTGCAGCACCTGGCGGAACTTCTCGGTGCCCCACTCGGCCAGCAGGAACTTCAGGCGCGCCTTGTTGCGCAGGCGCCGGTAGCCGTAGTCGCGGAAGATCTGGGCGACGCCGTGCCAGGCATCCACCACCTGATCGGGCCGGACGAACGTGCCCAGGCGCTCGCCGAGACGCGGGGTCGTCGACAGGCCGCCGCCCACCCACAGGTCGTAGCCGATGCCGAGCTCGGGGTGCTCGAGGGCGACGAACGCGACGTCGTTGATCTCGTGCACGACGTCCTGGCTGGGGTGGCCGGTGATGGCGCTCTTGAACTTGCGGGGCAGGTTCGACAGCGTGGGGTCGCCGATGAAGCGGCGCGAGATCGCCTCGATCTGCGGCGTCGGGTCGATGAGCTCCTCGGACGAGATGCCGGCGACCGGCGAGCCGAGGATCACGCGGGGCACGTCGCCGCACGCCTCGGTGGTGCCCAGGCCCACAGCCTCAAGGCGGCGCCAGATCTCGGGCACGTCCTCGACGCGGATCCAGTGCAGCTGGATGTTCTGCCGGTCGGTGATGTCGGCGGTGCCGCGCGCGAACTCGGTCGAGATGCCGGCGATGACGCGCAGCTGCGCGGTGGTGAGCTGCCCGCCGTCGATGCGGACACGCAGCATGAAGTACTCGTCTTCGAGCTCTTCGGGAGTGAGGGTCGCGGTGCGGCCGCCGTCGATGCCGGGTTTGCGCTGGGTGTACAGGCCCCACACGCGGAACCGGCCGTGAAGGTCGGTCGGGTCGATGCTCTGGAAGCCGCCGACGGAGTAGATGTTCTCGATGCGCTCACGCACGCTCAGGCCGTCGTCGACCTGCTTCCACTCCTCGTTGCCGTTGAGTGGGGCCTTGCCGTCGATCTTCCACTGGCCGTTCGGCTTGGACGACGGGCGCGGAGGGCGCACGGCGGCGCGCGGGCGCTCCGACGCGTGCGGTTCGGTGTCGCTGATGGTCACGGTGCCTCCGGGGTGGATCCCGGGGCGCCCCGGGCGGGACTCTAGCGAGTCCATTCCGTGAGGCTAGAAGCGGCGACCGTGTGGGCCTATCCGAACGTCAAGCGACGTTAACCGGCGTAACCGGGCGTCACACAGTTGCAGCGCGGCGCCTTTGTGGACTCAGTCCGACAAACGCGCGGCTCCGTTGTAGCGATCGACGACGAGGTCGACGAGGGATGCCGGCGGCGCATCGCTCCCGAGCAGCGGCGGTGCGACCGTGGCGCCGCCCGAGAGCGTGACGGCGAGGTCGTGGAAGTACCCGGGCGCCAGCAGATAGTCGGCGACGACCACGCGGTCGCCCGCGGCCGCCACCGCGACATCGAGCCGGGGGTCGGCCGCGGCCAGGAACCCGACAGCGACCTCACGGCCGAGTCGGTCGCCCAGCATCCGCGCGGTGACCCGGCAGTCCTCGTTGGCGCGGTCGTCGCTGGAGCCTGCGACCGCGAGGACGAGCATGTCGTCAGGTCGCGGTGCCACACTCTCGAGCTGCGCGACGAGCGCGTCGACCAGCCGCTCGTCGGGGCCCAGCGCCGGCGCGATCACCACGTCACCGTGGCCCGCGGACTGCTGGATGAGGTCGACCCGCACGTGGTACCCGGCCGACAGCAGCAGCGGCACGATGACGACGGGCGTCCCCGCGGGGATCGCGTCGAGGGATGCCGCCACGTCCGGCTGCTGCACGTCGACGTGCCCGAGCCGCACGATCGTGTCGGGCAGCCGTGCGGCCACGGCGTCGACGAGTGCCTCGACGGCCGCCTGCCCCGCGGGCGAGGACGTGCCGTGCGAGATCGCGAGGAGCGCTGGACGTGTCACGCCCCCATTGTGCCCGCCCGGTGCATCGCAGGGATCGCGCGGGGTTCGGCATCCGCTCACCCTGGGTGCACGCCGGCAACAGCATGTTCCCCTCTTCGCGGCGACATCCGCGCGCCCCGCGGGTCGCGCCCGCAACGGCAAGTCCCACTCCTCGCCGCCCGGCGGGTGCCGGTGCGGCGAAGAGTGGGACGCGAAGCAGGGCGGGAGTGGATCAGGCGGCGCGGTCCTCGCGGCCGCGCGCGAACCCGGCGTCGAAGCCGCGCTCGTACGCCTCCTGGGCGCGACGCCCGCCGTGGCCGCGGCCGTGGTGGCCGTGACGCGGGTGGTCGTGACCGCCCTCGTGGGGGTGGCCGTGGCGACCGGGCCCGGCGTGCGGGTGACCGTGGTGCTCGCCGCACTCGCCGTGGCCGTGCATCGCGTGCATCGGCTCGCCGTCGTGGTCGGCCGGACGGCCGGGACGGCCCGGGCCGAAGCCGCCGTGACGGTGGGGGCCGAAGCGGTAGCGCAGCGCGGGGTCGAAACCGGCGCCGAACGGCGGGCGGCCGAAGCCGGGGCCTCCGAAGGCGGGCCCGAACCCGGGGCGTCCGAAGCCGCGACCGAAGCCGGGACGGCCGAAGCCGCGCTCGGCGGCCGTGGACTCGTCCCAGCCCAGCTCGCGGGCGATGGCCTCGAGCGAGGCGGTGAGCTGCGTGTACGCGTCGTCCCCGACGGCGCCGGTCACCCGCGAGCGGATGCCGTCGACGATGGCGCCGAGGCGCTCCTTCTCGGCGCGGCCGAGGTCGGTGAGCTCCCACGTGCCGTCGCCCTTCTCGACCACCCAGCCGCGGTCTTCGAGCGACCGCAGCCGCTTGCCCTTGCGGGCGAGGCGCTCGGCGAGCCCGGGTGCGTCGATGTCGCCAGACACCGCGTTGAGCAGCATCCAGTCACGACGCGAGACGCCCTCGGCGTGCAGCGCCTCGGCGAAGGCCTGGGTGAGCAGGCCGTCCACCGCGCGCAGCCAGTAGCCGAGCGGGCGGGCAGTGCGGGGAGTGTCGTTCTCTTCGTTCAGATTCGTGTCGTCCATGAGAAGTCCTTTCGTGGCGGCCGACGTCCGGCCGCGGATTACATGTCGTAGTGCATGTACATGCAGTGTGACATGCACTTTGAGTACATGTCAAGTCACATGTAAATTGGGAGGATGCCGGCAGCACCCGACGACCCCTCCGACGCCATCGCCGCAGCCCTCGCCCGGTTGCGCGGCCGCCGGATGCCCCGACCTCCATGGGCGGAGGGCTCGCACGGCGCCGGGCCGCACGGCGCCGGACCGCACCCGCACGGCGCGCACGCGCACGGCCCGCACGGCGCGGACCCCGACGACCCCGGTGCCTTCCCCGGTCGTGGCGGTCCCTGGGGCCGGGGTGGGCCTGGCGCACACGGCGGGCCGCCCTGGGGTGGCGGCGGACGCTTCGGCGGTCCGGCGCGCATGCGTCTGCTCGAGGCGCTGGCGGCGTCATCCCACCCCCTGTCGGTGGGCGAGATCGCCGAGGCGGTCGGGGTCGATCAGCCGCGTGCGTCGCGGCTCGTGCAGCAGTCCGTCGAGCTCGGCCTGGTGCGGCGCGAGGCCGACCCCGACGATGCGCGGCGGACGCGGGTGGCGCTGACGGATGCCGGCACCCGGCTGGTGCGCGGGTTCCGCGGGGAGCGGCGAGAGGCGATCGACGCCGCGCTCGCCGCGTTCACCGATGCCGAGCGCGCGGAGCTCGCGCGGCTGCTGACGAAGCTCGCCGACTCCTGGCCGGGAGCCTGACGGGCGCCGCCCGAGGTCCGGCCGGCCGGCTCAGAGCGATTCGCGACGGATCAAGGTCGTCGGCAGGATGTGCTCCGAGGGCACCTGCTCGCCGCGGACGCGCGCGAGCACGGCCTCGGCCGCGGTGCGTCCCATCTCTTCGAGGGGCTGCCGCACGGTCGTGAGCGGCGGGTTCGAGGCGGTGGCGATCGCCACGTCGTCGAACCCCACGAGCGAGACGTCGCCGGGCACCGCTCTTCCCGCGGCCTGCAGCACCCGCAGCGCACCGGACGCCATGAGGTCGGAGCACGCGAACACCGCATCGAGCTGAGGATCGCGCTGGAGCAGTCGCGCCATCGCCGCGGCCCCGCTGTCGACGGTGAAGTCGCCGTGCACGATCGGGCCGGGCGCGATCCCGTGCCGCGCCAGCTCGTCGGTCCACCCCTGCGTCCGCGCCCGCGCCTGCGCCATGTCGGGCGGCCCGGTGATGATGCCGATGCGCCGGCGCCCGGCATCCACGAGAGCGCGAGCGGCTTCGACGCCTCCGCTGTAGTTGTCGGCGTCGACGACGATCGCGGCCGCGCCGGGCTCTTCGTCGGGGCGGCCCACCCAGGCGACGGGCACGGGGGAGTCCATGAGCCGGTCGACCAGGTGCGTGATCTCGTGCTGCAGGATGACGATCGCCCCGTCCACCGCCCCCGAGCGCAGAAAGCGGGGGATGCGATCGAGATCCTCGTGGTCCGCCGGGAGCAGGACGGGCTGCACCTCGCCCGCCGACAGGCCTTTCGCGGCACCCTTCAGCACCGACGTGAAGAACGTGCCCTCGATGCTGCCGAGTTCGTTGAAGGCCAGGACCAGCCCGATCGCCCCGGCCCGGCCGCCGCGGAGGACGCGGGCGGCGAAGTTCGTCTCGTAGCCCAGCAGCTCGGCGTGCCGCTTCACCGACGCCGTCATGACCGGGTCGACGTTCGCGGCGCCGGCGAGCACGCGAGCGGCGGTGGCGCGCGAGACCCCGGCCGCGGCGGCAACGTCGAGGATGGTCGGTCTGGCCATCGCGTCCTTTCTGGCCGGGCGGCGATCTCTGGGCGGTGCTGATCCGCGGAAGATCGATCTCTGCTCGGAAGATCATCGCACGGTCGGCGGGCTTCCGACATCCGTTCCTCGCCGAACATGGCAAACACATGAGAAGTCGGACCGCGTCAATACGTTGCTCTTGCCAACGAATCGACGATCGGTCTACTCTGACCACGTTTGAGAGATCGATCTCTCCGGAGGCCGATGCGGACCCCCGGCAACCACATGTCCCCGAAGAAGAGGAGCAGTTGTGAATCGTCGCAAACTCGCCCTGCCCATCGCAGTAGGCGCCCTTGCGCTCGTCCTGTCCGGATGCACGTCCGGCGGAGGGTCGGGCGCCGGTGCCGACGACCCCAACGCGGAGTTCGAGTTCTGGTCGTTCACCGGCATCGGCCAGAAGGACTCCGTCGACCGCTACCTGGAGAAGAACCCCGACGCCAAGGTCAAGCTGTCGGAGGTCGGCAGCACGACCGAGACCGCGACCGCGCTGACCGCCGCGCTCGCCGGCGGGAAGGTGCCCGACCTCGTCATGATCCAGAACGACGACCTGCCGAAGTTCCTCGAGAACCCCGGCAACTTCGTCGACCTGCGCACGCTCGGCGGCAAGGACATCGGCGACGACTACCTGGACTGGGCGGTCGAGGGCGCCACCGCCGAGAACGGTGCGCTCGTCGGCATCCCGACGGATGTCGGCGGCCTGAGCTTCGCCTACCGCGCCGACCTGTTCGAGGCCGCGGGGCTTCCGACCGATCCCGCCGAGGTCGCCAAGATGTGGTCGTCGTGGGACGACTTCATCGCGATGGGCGAGAAGTACACCGAGGCGACCGGCAAGCCGTTCATCGACAACGTCGAGACGACGATGTTCTTCTCCGCCGTCAACCAGGTGACCGAGAAGTACTACTCGCCCGACGGCGAACTCGTGTTCGACACCAACCCGCAGGTGAAGGACGCGTTCGACGTCGCGGTGCAGGCGTACGACGCCGGGATCAGCGCGGGCATCGCCGCGTGGTCGTCGGGCTGGGCCCCGGGCAAGGCGAACGGCGCCTTCGCCGTGACCATCGCGCCGTCGTGGATCCTCGCCGGTCTGCAGAACGACGCGCCCGACACGAAGGGACTGTGGCGCGTCGCAGCGCTCCCCGGCGTCGGTGGCAACTGGGGCGGCAGCGTCATCGCCATCCCCGCCCGCGCCAAGCACCCCGAAGCGGCGTGGCAGTACATCGAGACCATGCTGTCGCCCGAGGGTCAGACCGAGCACTTCGCCGAGACCGGGACCTTCCCCGCGGCCAAGTCCGCGCTCGAGAGCCCCGAGGTGCTGGGGTACACCAACGAGTTCTTCGGCGACTCCGCCATCGGCCAGGTCATCAGCGACTCGGTGACGCAGTTCAGCTCGTTCTACAACGGGCCCGACACGAGCGCGATCGGCGGTGCGCTGCTGAACGCGCTCGTCGACATGGAGGCGGGGAACACCCCGCCCGACGAGGCCTGGGACGTCGGCGTGAAGAACGCCAAGGCCGCCATCAACGGCTGACCCGATCCGCCTGGCGGGGGGGGGGGGGGGGCCCGGGCCCCCCCCCCCCGCCCCCGGGGGGATCGAACCCCCCCCCCCCCCCCCCCCCCCCCCCCCCCA
>NZ_JBQCIP010000234.1:0-11960 GCF_051953575.1 Microbacterium sp. | reverse complement strand
CCGTGAAGGAGGGCCGACTCATCATCGTGCGCGTGCCGCTCGAAGGTGGGGGCCGTCTGGTCGTCTCCGTGAACGACGCTGAGGCGAAGGAGCTCTACGACGTTCTGGGCGGCGTCGTCAACGCCGCGTAAGTCGCATCGTCCCGAAAGGCCGGTCTTCGGACCGGCCTTTCGTGTGTCCGGCCTCAGTTCGACGGCACGGTGGTGAGCTGCAGCAGTCCCTCGCCGGTGATCGATAGCGCGCCGATGACCGCGGGGGAGGCCTGGGTCTCCTGGATCAGGGACCTGTAGGCGGTGGTGACCGCATCGCGACGGACGGGGTCGGCGACGGCGCCGCCGGCCAGAACGCGCGGCACGAGCACGGTGCCGCCGGCGCGGACCAGACGCAGTCCGTGCTCCACGTACTCGATGACCCCTTCGGGGTCGGCGTCGACGAGCACGATGTCGTACGACGCCTCGTTCATGCGGGGGAGTACCTCGGATGCCCGTCCGGTGATGAATCGCGCACGGGCGGCGGGGATGCGAGCCTCTGCGAAGGCTTGGCGCGCGGCGCCGAGGTGCTCGGGCTCCTTGTCGATGGTGGTGAGCGTCGCACGAGGAGAGCCGTGAAGCAGCCAGAGGCCCGAGACCCCTGCGCCGGTGCCGATCTCGACGATGCTGAGCGCCTGCGACGCCGCTGCGATGACCGCGCACTGCGCGCCGATCGCCGGGCTCACGGGGGCCGCGCCGAGCTCGAGCGCGTGCGCCCGTGCCGCCGCGATGTGATCGGGCTCACTCGTGGCTTCGTCGACGAACCGCTGGTTCGCGTTCTGCTCTCCCATGCGAATCCTCCGCCCGCCAGCCTACGCGGCCCCGCGGCGCTCTCAGAGCAGGCGCGGCGGTAACCTGATGTCATGATCTTCGGCCTCACCATCGAGAAGCTCCTGCTGATCGGTGTCGTCGCGGCGTTCATCCTGGGGCCCGAGCGGCTTCCCCGCTACGCCGAGTCGCTGGCGGCGCTCACCAAGCGCGCGCGGGAGTGGGTGTCGACGGCCCGCACGCGGGTTCGCGACGAGATGGGCGAGGACTTCGACGATGTCGACTGGCGCACCCTCGACCCGCGCCAGTACGACCCGCGGCGCATCATCCGCGAGGCGCTGCTCGACGACGCTCCCGTCGCGCCCCGGGCCGGAGGCGCCGCCGCTGCGTCGGCGACCGTGGCCTCACCCCCGCCTGCGGCGCCGCGCGAGACGTACCGCGCCGGCTTCGACGGCCCACCGCCCTACGACACCGAGGCCACCTGAGCCTCGGCGGGACGGCATCCGCTCCGCGTCAGCGCGGACGGAAGGGCAGACTGCGCCCGGCGAGGCCCCGCGGTGCGCGGGCGAGAGCTTCGGCGACCTGCGAGATCGCACGCGCCGCAGGATCGCCGGGGTGAGCGAGGACTCCGGGGATGCCGGCATCCGCATCCGCTCGGAGCACCGGGCTGAGCGGCACCGAAGCGAGCAGGGGCACGTCGTCGTCGCCTGACCCGCTGAGGGCCGCAGCGACCGCGGCGCCGCCGCCGGCTCCGAACAGGTCGAGCGTCGTGCCGTCGGGCATTGTCATGGCGGCCATGTTCTCGATGACGCCGATGACCTTCTGCCCGGTCTGGCGGGCGACGAGTCCGCTGCGCACCGCCACGTCGGACGCGGCGGTCTGCGGAGTGGTCACGACGAGCACTTCCGCGTTGGGCAGCAGCTGGCCCACCGAGATCGCGACGTCGCCGGTGCCGGGAGGCATGTCGAGCAGCAGCACGTCGAGGTCGCCGAAGTACACGTCGGTGAGGAACTGCTGCACGGTGCGGTGCAGCATCGGGCCCCGCCACGCCACGGCGCCGAGGGGCGACGCGTCCCCGTCGCCTCGCCGCAGGAACATGCCGATCGAGATGACCTTCACGCCGTGGGCGACGGGCGGGAGCATGAGGTCGTCGACGCGGGTCGGCTGGGGCACGGATCCGTCCGGAGCGACGAGTCCGAGCTGACCGGGGATCGAGAAGCCGTGCACGTCGGCGTCGATGAGTCCGACGGCGAGGCCACGGGCCGCCAGAGCGGCGGCGAGGTTGGCGGTGACCGTCGACTTGCCGACGCCGCCCTTGCCGCTGGTCACCGCGATCACGCGCGTGAGGCTCCCCGGGCCGAAGGGCATCTCGCGCGTGCGTCCGCCGCGCAGCCGGTCGGTGAGCGCGTGGCGCTCCTCGGGGGTCATGACGCCCACCTCGAGCGCGACGTCGTCGATCCCGGGAACGGATGCCGCGGCCGCCGTCACCTCGGCGGCGATGCGGTCCGCCGCCGGGCAGCCGACGATCGTGAGCGCGATGGCGACGTGCGCGACCGCGCCGTCGACCGTGATGTCACGCACCATGTCGAGGTCGCTGAGGGGTCGGCGCAGCTCCGGGTCCGAGACGGCGCCGACGGCCGCGCGGACGGTGTCCGCCAGTGTGCCGTCTGTCATCGCGCGCTGCCGTCGGCCTCGGCCGCATTGTCGAGCTTCTCCAGCAGCGCCCGCAGCTCGGTGCGCAGCACGTCGCGCGTGAGCACCTGCTCGGAGAACTCGCTGACCGCCATGCGCAGCGCCACCACCTCGCGGGCGAGGTACTCGGTGTCGGCGAGGTTGCGCTCCGCGCGCTGCCGGTCCTGCTCGATCTGCACGCGGTCGCGGTCGTCCTGCCGGTTCTGCGCCAACAGGATGAGAGGCGCGGCGTACGACGCCTGCAGCGAGAGGATCAGCGTCAGCAGCGTGAAGTTCGTCGCGGCGGGGTCGAACTGCAGCTGGGGCGGCATGAAGATGTTCCAGCACAGCCAGACCGCGACGAAGATCGTCATGCCGATGAGGAACCCGGACGTGCCCATCGCACGGGCGAACGCCTCGGAGAAGCGCCCGAACCGGTCGCTGGACTGCTGGGGGGTGCGCTGCAGCATGCCGGAGCGGCCGCGGGGTGCGTCGAGCGCCGGCTGGCGGGTCGGCCGTGCCATCAGCGCCTCCTCCCGCTGCCGAAGGCATTGCCGAACGGCAGCGTGCTCGCGGTCGTGGGGGGAACGGTGTCGGACGCCGCGCCCTCATCGGCGGCGTCGTGCGACCGCCAGTCCTCGGGCAGGAGGTAGTCGAGCACGTCGTCGACGCTGACGGCGCCGACGAGCCGGTGCGCGGGGTCGACGACGGGAAGCGACACGAGGTTGTAGGACGCCAGCAGGCGCGCCACCTCTGCCGCAGAGGCGGTCGCCGGCACCGGGTCGAGCGTGTCGTCGATGATCGCACCGAGGCGTTCGTGCGGGGGATAGCGCAGCATGCGCTGGAAGTGCACCGTGCCGAGCAGCCGGCCCGTCGGCGTCTCGTACGGCGGGAGCGTCACGAACACGGCGGCGGCGAGGGCCGGGTGCAGTTCGTGGCGGCGGATGAGGGCGAGCGCCTCGGCGATCGTCGCGTCTGCCGACAGCACGATGGGCTCGCTCGTCATCAGCCCGCCCGCGGTGTCGGGGCCGTACTTCAGCAGGGCGCGGACGTCTTCGGCCTCTTCGGGCTCCATGAGCTCGAGCAGCTCTTCGCGCTGATCCTCCGGGAGCTGACCGAGGACGTCGGCGGCGTCGTCGGGTTCCATCGCATCGAGGATGTCGGCGGCGCGCTCGTCGTCGAGTGCTTCGAGGATGTGGACCTGCTCCTCTTCGGGCATCTCTTCGAGGGCGTCGGCGAGGCGGTCGTCCGGCAGCTCTTCGACGACCTCGAGCAGTCGCTCCTCAGGCAGGTCGAGCAGCGTGTTGGCGAGGTCGGCCGGGCGCAGCTCGGAGTATGTGGCGACGAGCTGCTCGGCGGACTGGGCCTCGCCGGGCGCCTGGCTCTCGCGCACGTCGTCCCACGCGGCGAAGGTGGTCGGCCCTTTGGCGAACGGCGACGCGCTGGTCTTGGGCTTGCGCAGGAACAGCTGGCCGACGTCCCACTCGCCGAGGCGATTGCGCTCGATGGCGACGTCCTCGATGACGGCGGTGCCCGATCCGTCGGCGAAGAACACCTTGCGCCCGACCATCTCGGCCATGACGCGCACCTCGCCACCGCGCTGCTGGAAGCGGCGCACGTTGATGAGGCCGGTGGTGATGACCTGGCCGGTCGCGATCGAGGTGACCCGGCCGATGGAGACGAACACGTTGCGCCGGCCCGGGATCTCGACCACCAGGCCGATGACGCGCGGCGGATCGTCTTTTCGGTAGATGACGACGACGTCGCGGACCTTGCCGAGACGGTCGCCGGCGGGGTCGAAGACCGAGCACCCGGACAGGCGCGCGACGAAAACCCTCTGCGTGCTCACACGTCCCAGCGTAGTCCGCGTGCCGTGGGAGGATGGGGAGATGACCATGATGGGAGGGCGCTTGCCGCAGGGTTCGGATGCCGTCGGTCAGACGGTCGCCAACTTCCCGACGTACGAGGCCGCGCAGAAGGCGGTGTCGTCGCTCATCGCGGCCGACATCCCCGCGCGCGACATCGCGATCGTCGGCCAGGGGCTTCGCTCCGTCGAACGCATCACCGGCCGGCTCGGCTATGCCGCGGCCGCCCGCTCGGGTGCGGTCAACGGCGTGCTGCTGGGCCTGCTCTTCTCGGCGATCCTCGTGATCGGGTCGCCCTCGGTGCCGATCCAGGCATTCGTCGGCGTGCTGTTCGTCGGCATCGCCATCGGCATGCTGTTCAGCATCGTGGCCTACTCGTTCGTCCGCCGCCGCCGCGACTACGCCTCGGTCATGCAGGTGCTCGCAGACCACTACGAGGTCACCGTCGCGCAGGGCAGCGTGCAGCGGGCGCGGCAGGTGCTGGGCCCCCTGAACAGTGCACCGCGCTCCACGCCTGCGTCACCCTCTGCACCCGCCCCCGCGCCGGCCGCCCCGCAGCCCACGGACCCGCCGAAGTACGGCGAGCGCGTGGCAGCTCCCGCAGACGCCGGTGCACCGCAGACCGGTGCACCGCAGACCGCTGCACCGCAGACCGCTGCACCGCAGTCCGGCGCCCCGGAAGCCCAGCCCGCAGCGGACCCGTCGGACGTCGCTCCCTCGGCAGAGGCGGCGCCGACCGACGATGCCGTGAAAGACGACGACACCCGATGACCTGAGCCGTTCGCCGGTCTTCGACGCCGACGGACTGCGGCGCGAAGCACCGGAGGGTGGCCCATGACAATGCGCGAGGCGACGATCCCCGTCGAACTGCCGACCGGGACGGTCGCGGTGTCGGCAGAGTACGAGATTCCCGACCAGGCATGGGCGTTCGCCGCGGTGGCGCACGGCGCCGGCGCCGGGTTCCGGCATCCTTTCCTCCTGGGATTCGCGTCGGGACTCTCGCGCGAGGGGGTCGCGACGGTGCGATTCAACTTCCCGTACGTCGAGCAGGGACGCCGCATGCCGGGGCCCGCGGGGCACGCGATCACGACGTGGACGGCGGTCGAGGCCCAGGTGCGCGAGTCCGCGGCGGGAGCGCCGCTGTTCGCGATCGGCAAGTCCTACGGCGGGCGCATGGCATCGATGGCCGCCGCCCAGGGCGCGATCACGCCGGCCGGGCTCGTCTACCTCGGCTATCCGCTGCATCCTCCGGGGCGGCCAGACAAGCCGCGCGTCGAGCACCTGCCGGATGTGCCCCAGCCGCAGCTGTTCCTTGAGGGCACGAACGACCCGTTCGTCGACCCGCACGAACAGCTCGAGGCGGCCGTGGCTTCGTGCCCGGCGGCCGAGATCTCGTGGATCGAGGGCGGCGGGCACTCGTTCGAGGTGAAGGGACGCAAGCGCCCCGCAGCCGACATCGGGGCAGAGCTCGCCATCGGCGTGGCGACGTGGATGCGGTCCGTCGCGGGGTGACGCGTCAGTCCGCGGCCGCGGGGCCGACGTAGCGCCCGCGAGGACGAAGCCGCATCGGCTTCTCGTCGTACTCGTCCCTCGCGTGGGCCATCCAGCCGGCCAGGCGCCCGATCGCGAACACCACCGAGCCCGCGTCGTCGCCCATGTCGCCCCACAGCGCGAGGGCGGCCAACGCCAGGTCGAGGTTCGGCCGCAGGGCTGCGTGCCGTGCGACCTCGGCGGCGACGGCATCCACGAGGGCGACGACCTCGTCTCCACCCGGTGCCGCGTCCAGCAGGTCCCGCAGCACGACGGCGCGCATGTCGCCGGCGGCATACAGCGGCTGGCCGAATCCGGGGATGCCGCGCCCGCCGTCGCGGACCGCCCGCGCGATCGCCGCCGCGGGGCTCTCGCCCTCACGCACCGCCCGCAGCATGCGGACGGCGTCCCTGCTCGCGTGACCGTGGAGCGGCGCGTCGAACGCGCCGAGGGCCGCCGAGACGACGGAATAGGCGGACCCCCGTGCGGATGCCGCCACGCGGGCCGCGAGCGTCGAGACGGCGAGATCGTGGTCGACGACGAGCACCAGGGCCGCGTCGAGCAGGCGTGCGCCGTCCTCCCGCGGGCGCCCGGCGAGGGCGCGCCAGAGCGTGTCTGCGATGGCGGCCTCGGACGACCCCGCGGAGGTGAGGGCCGCGGGCAGCCCGAGGAGCAGCCGCGCGCCGACGCGGAGGAGCGCCGCGCGGGAGGGGTCGTCGCGCAGCGGATCCGTGGTGGCGAAGGCGGTCACCGCCACGACCAGTCGGTCCAGCGGCGTGGCGGCGTCGCCGAGGGTGGCGATCGTGCGCCGAGCCAGGGCCAGGTCCGCGTCGTCCGGACCACGCAGCGCCGGTGCGTCCCACAGCCACCGGACGACGTCTTCGAACGTCGACTCGCGGGCGAGCCGCGCCGCCGAGCGCTCGCGGTAGAAGAGCTCGTCGTCCTCGAGGTGCGCGAGCGAGGTGTCGAGCACCATGAGCGGCATCCCGCCGCCGGCGGGCTCGACGGGTCCCGGGGCGATGCGACGGCGCCGCAGCGCGAACGCCTCGACCTCCAGCGGATCGAACGACGAGCCCGACGCATTCCGTTCGCGTGACAGCAGGCCCCGCGAGACGTACGCGTACAGCGACTCGGGCTTCACGCCGAGACGCGCGGCCGCCTGCGCCGCGGTGAGACGGGGGAGTTCGCTCATGAGGTTGATCCGATCAAGATTGACGGAATGAGGATCAAGTTCCGACACTGACTGTAGCGCGGCGGAAGCCGCGCAGGACGGAGACGGACATGGACGCGATGATCTCGACGACCGACGTGCCGCGCGGACTCGCGGGCGTCGTGGTGGCGGAGACGACGATCGGCGATGTGCGAGGCGGCGAGGGGTTCTACCAGTACCGCGACCGGTCCGCCGTCGAGCTCGCCGAGACGGCCGGCTTCGAGGCGGCGTGGCAGCTGCTCGTCACGGGGGAGGCCCCGAGCGCGGCTACGACCGCGGCATTCCGCTGGCGCGTCGACGCGGCGCTCGAGCACGCACGACCCGAGCTCGACGAGATCGTCGATGCCGTGGCGCCGGTCACCCCGGGGGTCCTCGCGGGGCTCGCGGCCGCTTGGCCCCTACTGGGCGCGCGGTGCGGCATCCGTCCGCTCTACGACCTCGACGCCGACGCCCGGCTGGGCGACGCGCTCACGATGGCCGCCGTCACCGCGCCGCTGGTCGGTGCGCTGTGGCGCCGGTCGCGCGGTTCGGAGCCGCTGCCGCCCATGGGGCGGGGTGTCGTGGCGGACTATCTGCACCAGGTCACGGGCGTCGTGCCCGAGGCAGCGGTGGAACGTGCGCTGACCGCCTATCTCATCTCGGTGATGGATCACGGGTTCAACGCCTCGACGTTCACCGCCCGCGTGATCGCGTCGACCGGCGCCGACGTCGCCGCGTGCCTGACGGGGGCGCTCGGCGCGCTGACGGGGCCGCTGCACGGCGGGGCGCCCGCGCGCGCACTCGACGGACTGGACGCGGTCGGCTCGCCTGAGCGCATCGAGCCGTGGATCCGGTCCGAGCTGCACGCGGGGCGACGGGTGATGGGCTTCGGGCACGCGGTATACCGCACCGCCGATCCGCGTGCGCAGCTGATGAAGCGCGTCGCACAGGAGCTCGGCGGCCCGCGGGTCGCGCTGGCCCTCGAGTTCGAGCGCACCGCCGAACGCCTGCTCGCCGAGGCGAAGCCGGGCCGCGAGCTGCATGCCAATGTCGAGTTCTGGGCGGCCATCGTGATGGAGGAGTGCGGCATCCCCCGCGAGATGTTCACCCCGACCTTCGCCATCGCCCGCACGATCGGCTGGACCGCGCACATCCTCGAGCAGGCGGACGACCCGAAGATCATCCGGCCGTCGGCGCGCTACGTCGGCCCGCCGGTTCAGCGTCCTGCGGCGTAGCCCTGCATCCCGCGGGGGTTCGCGGCGGCCCACAGCACCCCGGCGGAGTCCCTGCCTGCGGCCGAGACCCGGCCGAGCGCCCAGTCGCCGGCGCGCGTCACGACGTGACCGCGGCGTTCCAGCCCCGCGATCACGTCCTCTCCGAGCCGGTTCTCGACGACAGCGCCGGCAGGGGTCCAGGTGCGCGGCCAGAACGACTCGGGCAGTGCGCTGGTGTGCAGCGTCGGCGCGTCGATCGCCTGCTGCGGCGTGTAGCCGCCGACGATGATGCGCAGCAGGGCGAGCAGCTGCCACTGGTCCTGCTGATCGCCGCCGGGGGAGCCGATGGCGAACTCGGGCTTGCCGTCGCTCAGGACGAGTGTGGGGGTGAGGGTCGTGCGCGGCCGCCTGCTCGGGACGAGCGACGAGGCGTGGCCGGGTTCGAGCCACGTCATCTGCAGCCGCGTGCCGAGACAGAATCCCAGGGCGGGGATGGTGGGCGAGGACTGCAGCCAGCCGCCGGACGGCGTGGCCGACACGATGTTGCCCCACCGGTCGATGACGTCGAGGTGGCAGGTGTCGCCTCGGGTCTCGCCGGCCGGAGTCACGCGAGCTTCGCCGTGAGCAACGGTGGGCTCGCCCGTGCCGACGGCCGGGGCGTCGTACGACGTGCGCAGCGGCGGCCGGAACGCGGTGCGTCCGCCGAGGGAGCCCGGCCGGAACTCGGCCGACGCGGTCTCGCCGATGAGAGCCCGCCGCTCAGCGAGGTAGTCGTCGTCGAGCAGGGCGTCGAGATCGACATCTGCGTCGCCGTACCAGGCGTCGCGGTCGGCGTAGGCGAGCTTCTGCGCTTCGAGGATGGTGTGGGCCCCCGCCTCCTGCGACGGGTCGAGCAGGTCGTCGTCCAGCGGATCGAGGATGCCGAGCGTCTGCAGCAGCGCCGGCCCCTGCGTCCATCCGCCCGCCTTGGCGATCGTCCGTCCGCGGAAGTCGCGCATCACAGGGGCTTCGTACCCCGCCTCGAACGCGGCGAAATCATCGGGAGCGATGACCGCCGCGTGCATCCCGCCGCCGGAGTGCCGATGGGGCTGAGCCAGGAACGCGGATGCCTCGTGCGCGACGATCCCCGTGCGCCATTGCCTGCGCGCGGCGTCGATGCGCGCGGCGCGCCCGACCGGCCCGTCGTCCCGGACGCTGCACGACGCGTGGACGAGGGAGTCCAGGACGTCCGCGTACGCGGGGTTGCGGACGATCTGGCCCGCGGCCGGCACGTGACCGTCCGGCATCCACAGCGCCGCAGAGGTCGTCCAGTCGTCGCGGAACAGCTCTGCGACGCGCGCGATCGTCGCGGCGGCGCCGGCGACGAGCGGGTGGCCCTCGCGGGCATAGCCGATCGCGTAGGCGAGCACGTCCGCCAGCTCCCAGGTGCCGTGGTCGCGCAGCAGCAGGAACCAGGCGTCGACGGCACCGGGAACAGCGGCCGCCAGGCCCCCGGCACCGGGCACAAGGTCGAGCCCTTCGCCGCGGTAGTGCTCGATCGTGGCGCCCGCGGGCGCGGGCCCCTGGCCCATGAGGACCGTCGGCGTGACGGCATCCGCGCCCTGGAAGATGCCGACCAGGTCGCCGCCGGGGCCGTTCAGATGAGGTTCGACCACGTGCAGCACGAAGGCCGCCGCCACGGCCGCGTCGAACGCGTTGCCACCGCGCTCGAGCACGGCCTGTGCTGTGGCTGTGGCCAGCCAGTGCGTCGAGGCCGACATGCCGAACGTGCCCGTGAGCGTCGGGCGCGTCGTGAACGACGAGGGCGGCGTGTAGGTCACGGTGCTCAGCGCGCGAGTCGTCCGCGGGCGATCCAGGCCTCGACCTCATCGGCGGTGCGGGGGATGCCGGCCGACAGGTTGACCGGACCGCCGGCCGTCATGAGGATGTCGTCCTCGATGCGCACGCCGATCCCGCGATATTCCTCGGGCACGGTGACGTCGTCGATCTGGAAGTACAGTCCTGGCTCGATCGTGAACACCATGCCCGGCTCGAGCAGTCCGTCGTAGTACATGTCGCGTCGGGCCTGTGCGCAGTCGTGCACATCGATGCCGAGGTGGTGGCTCGTTCCGTGCACCATGTAGCGCCGGTGCTGGCCGCCGCGGTCGGCGTCGAGCGCCTCTTCGGCCGTCACCGGCAGCAGACCCCACTCGGCCACGCGTGCGGCGATGACCTGCATGGCGGCCTCGTGCACGGAGCGGAACTTCACGCCCGGCCGGGCGGCGGCGAACGCGGCGTCCGCCGCCTCGCGCACCGCCTCGTAGACCTTGCGCTGGACGTCGCTGAACCGGCCGTTCACCGGCAGTGTGCGTGTGATGTCGGCGGTGTAGAGGCTGTCGACCTCCACGCCCGCGTCGATCAGGATCAGGTCGCCGGGCACCACCGCACCGTCGTTGCGCGTCCAGTGGAGGTAGCAGGCGTGCGGTCCGGAGGCGGCGATCGTGTCGTAGCCGACCGTGTTGCCGTCGCTGCGGGCCCGCTGGTGGAAGACGCCCTCGACGACGCGCTCGCCGCGGGGATGCTCGACGATCGCCGGCAGGTTCGCGACGATGTCGTCGAAGCCGTCGGCGGTCACCTGCACAGCCAGCTCCATCTGAGCGATCTCGTACGAATCCTTCACCAGCCGCAGCTCGGACACGAAGCGCGTGAGGTCGTCGTCCTCATCGACGACCAGGTCGCCGTCGCGGGACTCGAAGTCGTCGACGTGCGCCGTGTCGAGGCCGAGGTCGGCGGCGACGCCGCCCAGGGCGGGGCGCGGGCCGATCCAGAACTCGCCGATCGAGGCGTCGGAGTAGAACTCGCTCGTGGTGCGGTCGGCACGCTCGCGGAAGTACAGGGTGACCTCGTGGCCGCCGGCGGCGAGAGGCTCGAAGACGAGCACCGAGCCGGGCTCCGCGTCAGAGGCCCACCCCGTCAGGTGCGCGAACGCAGAGTGGGCGCGGAACGGATAGTCGGTGTCGTTGCTGCGCTGCTTGAGCTCGCCTGCCGGCACCACGAGGCGCTTGCCGGGGAATGCGGCCGACACGGCATCGCGTCGTGCGGCAGCGAACGGCGCCTGGTCGCGCGCCGGAGGCGCCTGATCGGGACGCTCGGCCCAGCCGGTCGAGATGGTGTCGAGGAAACCCTGGCCGAACGGCTGACGGCGGTTCGTGCTGGTCGAGGTGTGCGTCTCTGCGGTGCTCGTGGCCGCCGCGGACGTCTCGCTGGCTCCGGTGCTCATAGGTCCAGTCTCGCACGCAGCCGGGCCTCACGCGCCGGCCGCGTTCCGTCAGCCGACGGGCTCGTACTGGACGATCAGCGGGCGGTGGTCCGACCCCGATCCGTCGAGGGAGCGGAGCACGATCGACCCCGTCGGGCGCCACTGCTTCGACGCCATGACATGGTCGATCGGCGCACCCAGGATCGCCGGCACATCGGTCGCCCATGTGCCGAGCGCGCCGTTGCCCGTCTCGACGGCGGCATCCGTGCAGTGGCCGAGCGTCGCACCGTCGATCCCGAGGCCCGACATGTGGTCGACCGTCGCGTTGAAGTCGCCCGCCATGATGACGTTGGCGTCTCCGCACTGGTCGGCGAGCCACTGCAGGTCGTCGCGCCAGTCCTGCATGTAGCTCGGACGGGGAGCCACCGCGTGCGCCGCCACCACGATGGGTCCGTC
>NZ_JBQCIP010000233.1:0-8905 GCF_051953575.1 Microbacterium sp. | reverse complement strand
GGCTGCGGCGTCGTTGTCGGTGAGCTCGGTGAGCACCACCCAGCTGAGGGCGGTCGCCTGCATCCATGCGCCGATGTTCGACACCAGCGCGCCGATGAACCAGACCCGGTAGTTGAAGGCCGAGAACGACCGGAACATCGCACTCACAGGTTCACCATCCACGCCATGATCTCGGCCGCCGCGGCGATCGTCGCGCGCTCGTCGTCGGTGAGCTCGGCGAGCGCGGACTCGACCCACGCATCGCGCCGCCGCGCGGTCTCGTCGACCACGGAGCGACCGGAATCGGTGAGCGAGATGACCACCTTGCGTCCGTCGTTCTCGTCGGCGCTGCGCGTGATCCAGCCGGAGTCCTGCAGGCAGTTGACGGTGCGGTTCATCGAGGGGGCCGACACGCGTTCGCGCTCGGCAAGCTCGCCGAGGGTGTGGGGGCCGTTCTTCCAGAGGGCCGCGAGGACGGCGAACTGCCCGTCGCTCATCGAGTCGACGGCGCGCTGGGTGCGCATGCGTCGCGCGAGCCGGAAGGTGGCGATCCGCAGCTGCGAGGCGGCGGCCGCGAGATCGGGATCGTGTTCTGTATCTGTCGTGGGGGTTCCGTAGCTGCTCATCCGGATAGTTAGCCTAGCTCATTAGTCTTGCTAAAGAAAGTCTCGGATGCCGCAGCCCTAGACTCTCGGCATGCCCGAGTTCATCGACGCGCACGGTGTCACGATCGTCTACGACGTCTATCCGGCGACCGAGCCGCGGGCGGTGGTGCAGCTGCTGCACGGCGTCGGCGAGCACGCCGGCCGCTACGGCTCCGTCATCGAGGCGCTCACCGCCGACGGGTTCACCGTGTACGCCGACGACCACCGCGGTCACGGCCGCACCGGCATGAAGCAGCACGGCGGCGACGCGTCGCTGCTCGGCCGCCTCGGTCCCGGGGGGCTTCGCGCCGCGATCGCGGCGGAATGGCAGCTGACCGAACTGATCCGCGCGGAGAACCCCGGGCTGCCGCTGATCCTGATCGGGCACTCGTGGGGGTCGTTCCTGGCACAGAAGCTCGTGAACGCGCACCCCGACGCGTACGACGGCCTGGTGCTGAGCGGATCGTCGCTGCTGTGGCCCGGCTCGCTCAATTCGGGCGACCTCAACAAGCCGTGGCGGGGCCCGAAGGCCACCGGCGTGGAGTGGCTGTCGTCAGATCCGGCGGTGGGTGAGGCGTTCCTCGCCGACCCCCTCACCACGACGACGCCGCTGCCGAAGCTGTTCGGCCCGATCGACACGCTGCGCCTTCTCGGCAAGCCGCGCAGACGCGTCGGGCGCGGCATCCCGACCCTGCTCATGGTCGGCCGGGACGACCCCGTGGGCGGGCCTCGCAGCGTGCACCGCCTCGCGGACGCCTACCGGAAGAGGTCGCGGTTCACCGATGTGACGACCCTCGTCTACCCGGGTGCGCGGCACGAGATCTTCAACGAGGTCATGAAGGCCGATGTGCGCGCCGACCTGCTGGCCTGGCTCGAGCAGAGGTTCCCCGCGCGGTCTTGATGTCGGGCGTCATTGCAGCTGCGGGCGAGGCGCACACCGTGGGCTCGTGGGCGCCTTTACGCCTCGCCGGCGTGAGATGAGCGCTCAGAGCCGAGTGCTTCGTGCTGCTGCTGGTACCGGAGGAGCATCACCACCCCGAGGGCACCGATGCACAGCCACAGGGCCGACATGGTGAGCCCGACCCAGACCGCGTTGCCGGTCGTCAAGATGGCGATGCCTGCCACCACGCCGAGCACCCCGAACGCCAGGAAGGTCGTTCCGAACGCGCGGAGGAGTTGGAGGGTGTGCCGCTGCTGGATCAGGGGCCAGGGCCCGGCGTGTTCCGATGTCATGCATCCAGTCCACAGCCTGACGCCCCGTCGTGACGGGCCTTGACAACCGGCCCCGGGAGACTTGCGCTCCGGGGTCGGGGAGCCCTCAAGAGTCAGAGCGTGACGCCCGTCCTGGGACTCCCGCCTGCTGCCGATGGCCGATCAACGCCCGACATACCCCATGTGCACTTCGTTGTAGCGATCGCCGTGCACGCCGACTCGCTGCGCCAGGTCGTCGAGGTCGGCGAGGTCGTCGGCCGACAATGGAACGACCGTCGATCCCGCGTTCTCTTCGATGCGCGAGGTGCGGCGTGTGCCGGGGATGGGGACGATCCACGGCTGCTGCGCGAGAAGCCACGCGAGCGCGACCTGTCCTGGCGTCGCGCCCTTGGATGCTGCGAGAGCCGAGACGTGATCCACGAGGGCGTGGTTGGCTTCACGGTTCTGCTGTGTGAACCGCGGGATGGTGGAGCGGACGTCGCCATCGGCGAAGGAGGTGCGCTGATCGACCGTGCCGGTCAGGAACCCTTTGCCCAGGGGGCTGAACGGGACGAACCCGATTCCCAGCTCTGCGACGGTCGGCAGGACCTCGGCTTCGGGGTCGCGGGTCCAGAGGGAGTACTCGCTCTGCAGCGCCGTCACCGGAAAGGTGGCGTGAGCACGGCGGATCGTGGTGGCGGATGCCTCGGACAAGCCGAGGTGGCGCACCTTGCCCTGGGCCACGAGCTCGCCGACGGTGCCGGCGACGTCTTCGATGGGCACGTCGGGGTCGACCCGGTGCTGGTAGAACAGGTCGATCACGTCGGTGCGAAGCCGCGCCAGCGACGCGTCGGCGACGGCGCGGATCTGCTCGGGGCGGCTGTTGAGTCCGACGCTCTTGCCGCCCTGGATGTCCCATCCGAACTTCGTCGCGATGGTGACCTGGTGGCGGACGGGTTCAAGGGCCTCTCCGACGAGTTCTTCGTTGGCGTACGGCCCGTAGACCTCCGCGGTGTCGAAGAACGTGACCCCGAGATCGACCGCGGAGCGGAGGACGGCGATCATGTCGTCGCGGTCACCGGGGTTGGGGCCGTAGCTCTGCGACATGCCCATGCAGCCGAGCCCGATGGCCGAGACCTCGAGTCCTTGTCCGAGTGTGCGGAGGTGCATGATCAGTCCTTCTGTGACGTGGTGATGTCGACGTCGTTCTGTGCCGTGGTGGCGGTGGTTTCCTGAGTGGCCTGCCAGCTCGCGAGGAGCCGGAATCGCTCTTCGCTTTCGGACCTGGGGTGGGGCACGTAGATGAGGAATGTGAGGCCGGGGTGCTGGACGAACTGCATGTCTTCATAGCTGAGTTCGAGGGCGCCGACGACAGGGTGGATGAACTGCTTCACCCCGGCGCCGTGCTGGCGGACGTTGTGCGCGCCCCAGCGGGTGCGGAACTCGGTGCTGCGGGTGGAGAGTTCCCCGACCAGGTCCTGCAGCCCGCGGTCATACGGGTCGCGGCCGGCTTCGGTGCGGAGGATGCCGACGGTGATGTCTGCTGCCTTCTCCCAGTTCGGGTGGAAGTCTCGCGCCCGTGGGTCGAGGAAGGCATATCGGGCGAGGTTCCCGTCGCCGGGTGACTCGAAAGCCTCGCACTGCAGGGCGCGGCCGAGGGTATTGGCAGCGAGGATGTCCATGCGCCCGTTGCGGACGATCCCGGCGCCGCCGGTGATCGCGTCGAGCATGAGTTGCATGCCGGAGCGGACGGCTGCTGAGGTGCCACGTTTGCGGCGGATGCGGGTGGGTGGTGCTCCCGCGGCGCGGGCCAGGTCGGAGAGGTGCTCGCGCTCCGCGTCGTCGAGCTGCAGGGCCTGTGCGAGTGCGTGCAGTACGGACTCCGATGCGCCGGCGATCTGGCCGCGTTCGAGCTTGGCGTAGTACTCGATGCTGACCCCGGCGAGCGTCGCGACTTCGCTGCGACGCAGTCCCGGGACGCGTCGGTTGCTCCCGCCCGGAAGCCCGACCTCGTCGGGGGTGAGCTTCGCGCGACGCGAGGTGAGGAACTCGCGCACCTCTGCCTTGTTGTCCATGCCGTCGACGCTACGCGCGACCACATGCTCATGGGGTTCCCTGCGAGTACACGTCTTGCAAGGGACTCCCTCGAGGACGCGGGCAGGGGTTGGGTGGATGGTGTCCGACGAAGGGGGACATCATGACCCACGAGAATACTGGTTGGACGGGCGGCCAGCGGGCGTTCGGCGATTTCGCGCCCGCTCTCGTGCATTACACCGACAAGGTGCTGTTCGACGAGGTGTGGGAGCGTCGCGACCTGTCCAAGCGCGACCGGAGTCTGGTCACGGTGGCGGCGCTCACCGCCCTCGGCAAGAGCGATCAGTTGCGCTTCCACCTCGACTTCGCCCGACAGAACGGTGTAACAGAGGAGGAGTTGAAGGAAGCGATCCTGCAGCTCGCGTTCTACACCGGCTGGCCCAACGGCATGGCGGCGATGACGGTGCTGAAAAAGGTCAGCGCGGGGGAGGAATGACGTGAGCTTCGACAGCGTGTTCCCGAAGGGGGAACCCAACGACGCGTTCGCCGAGTACTTCATCGGGCAGAGCTATGTCGCACCGCTTGCGAGTCTCGGTATGAGCGTCTCGAACGTCACGTTCGAGCCCGGATGCCGCAACAACTGGCACCGCCACAACGCGACATCGGGTGGCGGGCAGATCCTGCTCGCTGTCGCGGGCAGCGGCTGGTTCCAGGCCGAGGGTAAGGAGCCCGTGAGCCTCGAACCCGGCGCAGTCGTGGAGATTCCCGCCGGGCAGAAGCACTGGCACGGTGCGAAGGCCGACTCGTGGTTCAGTCATGTCGCGATCGCCGTGCCCGGCGAGAATACCGACAACGAATGGCTCGAACCGGTCACGGACGAGTACTACAACACCCTCACGGAGAAGCGGAGCATCGCATGAGCATCCTGGACGAGACCTACACGCTGTCGAACGGCGTCGAGATCCCCAAGCTCGGGCTCGGCACCTGGTTCATCGAGGAGGACAAGGCCGCGCAGGCCGTGAGGGATGCCGTCGAGATCGGCTACCGCAACATCGACACCGCCCAGGCGTACGGCAATGAGCGCGGCGTCGGGGAAGGCATCCGCACCTCAGGCGTCGCCCGGTCGGATCTGTTCGTGTCAACGAAGCTCGCCGCCGAGATCAAGGACTACGACACAGCGGTCGCCGCGATCGACGGGTCGCTGCGCACGATGGGGCTCGAGTACGTCGATCTGATGCTGATTCACAGTCCGCAGCCGTGGGCCGACTTCCGTGGGGGCGACTATGCGGACGGCAACCGTGCCGCCTGGCGGGCACTCGAAGAGGCGCACACCGCGGGCAAGCTCCGCGCGATCGGCGTCTCGAACTTCCTGGAGTCCGACGTCGAGAACATCATCGACGGCGGAACGGTCGTCCCGCACGTGAACCAGCTGCTCGTGCACGTGGGGAACACCCCGACTGATCTCCTCGAGTTCTGCGCCGACCGCGGCATCCAGGTGCAGGCGTACTCGCCGATCGCGCACGGTCAGATGCTGAAGAACCGGTTCGTCGTCGAGATGGCCGAGACCTACGGTGTCACGGTGCCGCAGCTATGCATCCGGTACACCCTTCAGCTCGGCACGGTCTCGCTGCCGAAGACCGCGAACCCGGACCACATGCGCGCCAATGCCCAGGTGGACTTCCTCATCTCGGACGATGACATGACCGCGCTGCGGCACCTCGAGGCCCGCGACTACGGCGACGACAGCCGGTTCCCCGTCTACAGCGGCAAGTGAGCCGCACGCCAACACCCTGAGGACGTCATCGCATAAGGGGGACGCCAGTCGGCGCTCACCTGCCGCGGTGTTTGACAGCATGCGCGTGCGTCCGCCATCCTGGCCGCAGTGATCGTGGTGGGAGCGCTCCCACGCATGGCGATCCCACTCCCCGGACGATGACGCCCGGCGGTCGACGACGACAGGAGAACCACTATGCCTCTGGCATCCATCCGTCCCCGCGCGAGAGCAGGCACTCGCCGCGCGCTCGCCCTCGGCGCGGCGGCCGCCCTCACCGCCGGACTCGCGCTGCCGCTGACCGCGACCGCTGCCGTCGCCGACGACGACACGGGCCTCGTCGGCTCGCAGCTCTACGTCGACCCGTGGAGCACGACGCTCGAAGCGGCCCAGTCGCTCACCGGACAGGCGCGCGACGACGCCCAGCTGCTCGGCTCGATCGCGTCGGCGACGTGGTTCACCGACGGCACGCCTGCCGAGGTCGAGGCCGCCGTCGACGCCGTGGTGACCGCCGCAGCCGCTCAGGGCCGCATGCCGGTGCTCGTGGCGTACAACCTGCCGTTCCGCGACTGCGCGCAGTACTCGGCCGGCGGCGCTGCCGACACCGCCGCGTACGAGGCCTGGATCGACGGGTTCGCGGCCGGCATCGGCGGCCGCGACGCCACCGTCATCGTCGAGCCCGACGGCCTGGGCGTCATCCCGCACTACACGACCCTCGACGGCTCAGTGGAGTGGTGCCAGCCGGCCGAGGTGCCTGCCGAGACGGCGACGGCCGACCGCTTCGCGCAGCTGAACCACGCCGTCGACGCCTTCGCCGCCCTCCCCGCGACATCGGTCTACCTGGACGGCACCAACTCGGCGTGGCTCAACGTCGGCGAGATCTCGGACCGCCTGCTCAAGGCCGGTGTGCAGCGCGCCGACGGGTTCTTCCTCAACGTCTCGAACTACCAGTTCACGGCCAACTCCACCGCGTACGGCACGTGGGTGTCGCAGTGCATCGCGTACGTCACCGAGGTGAACCCCGGCGACTTCGGATCGTGCGGCAACCAGTACTGGAACGGCGGCCCGGCCACCGGCTGGCAGGGCGTCGGCATGTCGCAGTACGGCGAATGGACCGCGGATGCCGCCGACCCGGCCCTCAACACGTCCGGGGTCGACTCGCGCTATGCGTCGATCCTCGGCGGTGTCCAGCCGACGACCCGGTTCGTGATCGACACCAGCCGCAACGGCCTGGGCGCGTGGCAGTACCCGGTCGGGGTCTACCCGGCGCACGAGGACTGGTGCAACCCGCCCGACCGCGGCCTCGGCCTGCGTCCCGACACGACGACGGGCGAGGCGCTCGTCGACGCCTACCTGTGGATCAAGGTCCCCGGTGAGTCCGACGGCAAGTGCTACCGCGGCACGGCCGGCCCGAACGACCCCGAGCGCGGCTACGAGGACCCGGCCGCAGGGCAGTGGTTCCCGCAGCAGGCGCGCGAGCTCATCGCGTTCGCCCAGCCCGGGATCGCGCCGCTCGACTGCCACGTGGACTGGACGCCGACCGCCGACAAGGGCGGCTTCTCAGCGACCGTCCGGCTCTCGGGCGCCGTCGCGGACCGCTTCTCGCTCGGATTCTCACTGCCGGACGGGCAGGTCGCCGCGAAGGCGACGCGCGCAAGCATCAGCCAGACCGGAGGAGTCGTCACGGTGAGCGGCACCGCCAAGCGCACCGGCAACGCACCCGACACGGTGGTGCACGCCACCGGTGCGCCGGTCACCCCTTGGCAGTTCCTGCTCGACGGGCGCGCCTGCACCTCGTGACCGGGCTCCGGCTCGCGCGGTGAAGCGAGGCGGTGGCGACGCGCCGAAGGGTCGTCGCCACCGCCTCATAGCAGTCCGTGGGACCCCGCGTCCAGACCCCGGCGCCGACGGGCGGTGCGGCGCGCGCCGTCGATAGGCTGACCGCGCTCCGGCGCCCGCCGGGGCTTTCCTGGAGAAGGGTCCCCCCGCCTTGATCACCCTCAGCTGGCTTCTGCTCATCGCCCTCGTCGGCGGCGTCCTCGCTCTGATCGACGGCATCCTGCGCGTCCGCGGCAAGGGCAACACCGTCGTCGGCATCATCGAGATCGTCGTCGCGGCGCTGTTCGTGCTGTCGCTCTTCCTGCCCGGCATCCCGTTCGGATCGCTGGTCCTCGCCATCGCGACGCTCATCGTCGTCGTCATCGGCATCGTCTTCCGCGGGCGCCAGGGCATCGGCATCGCGATCGCAGCCCTCGCCGTCATCGCACTGTGGATCGTGCTGGTGAACCACTGGCTCGTCATCCCCGGCATCAACTGACCCGTCGGCCGGCCTTCGGCATCGCGAAAGGGCATGTTCCGCCGCCCGGCGCGGCGAGAACATACCCTTTCGCGAGTCCGGGGGGAGGGATGCCGCGACCCCGCCCGCCCGGCGCGAATAGGCTGAATCCATGCACGGCGAATACAAGGTGCCCGGTGGGAAGCTCGTGGTCGTCGACCTCGAAGAGCAGGGCGGGCGCATCGCGGACTTCCGCCTCGCGGGCGACTTCTTCCTCGAGCCCGACGACGCGCTGCTCGACATCGACGCCGCCGTCAACGGCCTGCCGATCGAGGCCGATGTCGCGACCATCGCGGCCGCCGTGCGCGGTGCGCTCCCCGAGGGCGCTCAGCTGCTCGGCTTCACCCCCGAGGCCGTCGGGACCGCGGTGCGGCGGGCGCTCGTCACCGCACCGGGCTGGCGCGACTTCGACTGGGAGATCGTGCACGACGCCCCGGTGTCTCCGCGCATGAACCTCGCGCTCGACGAGGTGCTCACCGGCCGGGTCGGCGACGGCCGCCGGCGACCGACGCTGCGCATCTGGGAATGGGATGAGAACGCCGTCGTGATCGGCTCGTTCCAGTCCCTCCGCAACGAGGTCGACCCCGACGGCGCCGCCAAGCACGGCTACGACGTCGTGCGGCGCATCTCGGGCGGAGGTGCCATGCTCATGGGCGCCAACTCGATCGTCACCTACTCGCTGTACGTGCCGGCATCCCTCGTCGCCGGAATGACCTTCGCAGACTGGTACGCGTTCCTCGATGACTGGGTGCTGCAGGCGCTCCGCGCACTCGGGATCGACGCCGTGTACCAGCCGCTCAACGACATCGCGGGACCCTCGGGCAAGATCGGCGGCGCCGCTCAGAAGCGGCTCGCCAACGGAGGCGTGCTGCATCACGCGACTCTGAGCTACGACATGGACGGCCAGGTCATGACAGAGGTGCTCCGCATCGGCCGCGAGAAGCTGAGCGA
>NZ_JBQCIP010000232.1:0-2907 GCF_051953575.1 Microbacterium sp. | reverse complement strand
CGAGGCCGAGGCCGCCGCTCCGGTGGAGACCGGCTCGTCCTCGTACTCGTCCGACAGCGGCCCCGTGGGCACGCTCGCGGACGACGAGGCCCTCGCCGCTCTGCGCGAGAAGCTCTCGGGTCGCTGATCCTGAGCTGACGCTCGCGGTTCGCTGAACCGTCTGGTCCGGAAGGGGCCGTCGCCGAAAGGCGGCGGCCCCTTCCGCGTACCCGGGCGATGTCGGCGGCCGGGCGTATCGTCGCGACGTGCCCGCAAGACCTCCCGCCTCGCGCTGCCTGATGGACGACGGGTGCCGCGGCCCGGTGCCGCCCGACGCCCCGGTGCCGCTGTGCGAGCGCCATCTTGCGGCGGTCGCCGAGTGGGGCGAGGGCGCGTACGGGGTCACCGACGTGCTGCCGTCGCCGTGCCGGCTGTGCGGGTCTCGTCTGGGCGTGCGCTACCCGTCGGGGTGGCTGTGCGCCGTGTGCGAATGGCGGCATGGTGAGGTCCCCGACGGCGAGATCGCGCCCCCGCGCGTGGAGGTCGTCTACTACCTGCGCTACGCCGACCGCATCAAGATCGGCACGACCGGGAATCCGCGACAGCGTTTCGCGGCGATCTGGCACGACGAGCTGCTGGCGTTCGAGCGCGGCGGACGCGACGTCGAGCAGGCCCGGCACGCGCAGTTCGCCGCGGACCGGCATCCGGGAACCGAGTGGTTCCGCATCTCGGAGCCGCTGACGGCGCACGTCGCCGTGCTCGCGGCGGGGGTCGACGACCCGTGGCGGCTCCACGCCCGCTGGGTCAGCGAGGCGCTCGCCGCACGGCTGTGAGGCTCGGTCGCCGCTAGGCGGCCGGCGCGTCGGCGCAGGCGGGGAACGCGTCCGCACGCACCCCCGCGAGGTCGCGGACGAAGGAGTAGCGGATGCCGGCAGCGTCAGCGGGGAGCATGAGCACCACGCCGTAGCCGGGGCTCCACTCGTCCGAGATGAGGAAGTAGTGGCCGCCCGTCGCCTCCAGCAGACGCAGACCGCGGTAGTGGTAGCGGGCGTCCTCGCCGGCGCCGGCGCACGATGTCTCGACACCCGGCGCGACGATGTCCAGCGGGCGGTCGCTGTCGATCTCGACGCCGGGGAGGGTGGGCACCTCCTCCACGAAGCCGTGGGCGAGCTCGGTGCCCTCGACGGTCGCGAAGTTGGTCGCGGTCCAGAACAGCCCCACCGCGACCAGCACCGCCACGGCACCGCGCAGTACGCCCTCGGTCAGCGGCTCGAGGCGCGTGGATCCGGGCAGACGGCCGCGCAGCGAGACGGCGTACAGCAGCACGAGGATGGCTCCTGCGCACACGAGCGGCGCCGCGATGAAGGTCGTCGCGTAGCCGATCAGCCACAGTCCGATGCCGAGCGCGAAGACGGCGAGCGCGAAGGCCCACAGCCAGCGGGCGACGAACGCGACGACCGGGTCGCCCATGCCGCGACGCACCCGACGACGCTGCCACCACTGGTCGAACGCGACCCAGGCCAGACCGGCGGCGGCCGCGTAGATCGGGATCAGGACGACCGAGCGCACGCTGCGCCGCACGTAGTCGTCGACGGTCATGCCCAGGATCGCCTCGTCGAGCCCGAGCAGGTCGGCCATGCGCTCGCTGCGCACCCAGCCGAAGTACACGAGCAGGGCGGTGAGCACGCCGACGTTCACGACGACCGCGAGGAGCGTCTTCACGAGACCGCCGCGCAGCGCCGCCTCTTCTTCGGTGTCGGGTTCCGGCGGCGGCTGCTCGGCGGGCGGTGGCGGCGGCGCAGGTGCGTCCGGGGCGGGCGTGCTCATCCGTCGGCTCCGGCCCGTGCGGGGGTGTAGGTGAGGAGGAGTCCCGCCTGCTGCACCGGCGCGCACACGCTGAGGGCGGGCTGCAGCCCGTCGGCAGGCACGGTGAGCGACTCGTCGACGTCGAAGGTGCACGGGTCGTCGGCGAGGACGAGGTCGCCGGCGGCTCCCGCTCCGAAGACGATGCCGGAACCCGGCACCGTCCCTCCGGTGTCGCACGAGATCGAGTCCGCCGCGACCTGGTCGCGGGCGCTCACGGTCGCGCGGTAGAGGTCGCACTCCGGCTCGCCGTAGCCCGGCGGCCGCGGCGGGTCGTAGGGCGCGCCGGTGGCCGGATCGATGGGGTCTGTCGGACGGTCCAGTCCGTCCACGCCGTACCGCTCCAGCGCGCCGGCGGCGAGCGCATCCGCGAGTGCCGGGTCGCCGTCGCACAAGCGGACGAGGGCGCTCATGTACAGCACGGCGTACCGCGGGTCGACGAGTCCCCACATCACGGGGTTGGCGTCGGTGGTGCTGCCGAACTCGGTCGGCCCGCCGGTGGCTACAGCGTCCAGGTACGAGGTTGCCGACGCGCAGCCGCCGAGCAGCGCGGCGTACGCCGGCCCGTCGTTGCCGTACACGCTGGGATCACTCGGAGGCAGCGAGAACGGGTACTCCGGGGCTGCGCCGGTCGTTCCTCCGCTTCCGGCGGTGCCGCCGCTGCCGGTGTCGCGGCTGCCGCTCGGGCCGTCGGGTGAGACCGGGGAGTACTGCCCGCAGGCGGTGAGCGAGAGGCCCAGCGCCAGCGCCAGCGCCAGCACCGTGCCCCGCCCGGCGGCCCAGCGCCGCGCGGCGCGATCCCGCGTTCGGCTCACGTTCTCCATGCCGTGAAGAGCGGTGCGCCGCGCCGCCTGATACGCCCGCGGGACGCCCGGACCGGGGCGCACCGCAGCGCTGACGGATGCCGCGGGGCGGCGGCATCCATTACGTTCGCAGTGTGAGCGCCGTCACGCCGGGGGATCCGGGCAAGCCCGGGCCGCGCCCGCGCGCGCATGCGCCCGACGCGGCTGACCGCACCCGCGACCGCACGGCCACCCTCAACCAGCTGCTGCTGGCCGCCGTCGT
>NZ_JBQCIP010000231.1:0-5086 GCF_051953575.1 Microbacterium sp. | reverse complement strand
GCCGAGTAGGGGATCGTCGTCGCCTGCGGCGAGATCATGCTGCAGCCGGTGGTCGTGAGCACGAGCGCGGCCCCGACGGCCAGCGACGCGATGAGGCGGCGGTTCACAGATCCTCCCAGGACGTTTCGGTACCCCGCCAGTCTAGGGGTTCGCGCCCGCCCGCGCGGAGCATCGGGTGCCCCGTGGAGCCCGGGTGCCGGCCTGAGGGCGGAGAACCTTAGCGTATTTCTCCTGTGGTATCCTCGAGGTTGCCGAAAGGACATAACTCCATGCTTTTTGAGGTTGGCGAGACGGTCGTCTACCCCCACCACGGGGCGGCAACGATCATCGAGGTCAAAGACCGGATCATCAAGGGCGAGACGAAGAAGTACCTGAAGCTCAACGTCACGCAGGGTGATCTCATCATCGAAGTACCCGCAGAGAACGTCGACCTTGTCGGGGTTCGCGACGTCATCGGCAAGGAAGGCCTTGACAGGGTCTTCGAGGTGCTGCGCGCGCCCTTCACGGAAGAGCCCACGAACTGGTCACGCCGGTACAAGGCCAACCTGGAGAAGCTCGCCTCCGGTGACGTCATCAAGGTCAGCGAGGTCGTGCGCGACCTCTGGCGCCGCGACCAGGATCGCGGCCTGTCGGCAGGTGAGAAGCGGATGCTGGCCAAGGCCAAGCAGATCCTGATCTCCGAGCTGGCGCTCGCAGAGAAGACCGACGAGGAGCAGGCCAGCGTGATCCTCGACGAGGTCCTCGCAAGCTGAGACTTCTGAAACGGCGCCCCCGGCAGGGGGCGCCGTTTCACTGTGTCCGGACGCCGGTGGCGGACCCCTCTCGCGGTAGCGTGAACGGGTGAGCATCCTCCCCGTTCCGCGTGTCGGCATCGTCGTCGTGGCCGCTGGTTCCGGCACCCGCCTCGGCGCGGGAGGGCCCAAGGCATTCGTCGGCATCGACGGGCACAGCATCCTGCGCCATGCACTCGACGGCATCTTCTCGGCGCCGGCCGCGCAGGTCGTCATCGTCGCGCCGGCGGGGCGCGAGGGCGACGCCCGGACCGAGGCGCTGGCGGCCGCAGGGGGCCGCTCCGACCTCGTGACGGTCGTCACCGGGGCAGGCACGCGCCAGGAATCCGTGGCGGCTGGCCTCGCCGCGCTGTGGGGCGATGTCGAGGTGGTGCTGGTCCACGACGCCGCCCGCGCGCTCACGCCTCCCGAGGTCTTCTCCCGCGTGATCGCGGCGGTCGACGCAGGTGCTGCGGGGGCCATCCCCGTGCTGCCGGTCGTCGACACCATCAAGCGGGTGGCGGGCGACGAGATCGTCGGCCTCGTCGACCGTTCCGAACTCGCCGCGGCGCAGACGCCGCAGGGCTTCCGGCGAGACGTGCTCGACGCGGCATACGCGGCCGCGACCGACGACTTCACCGACGATGCGGCGCTCGTGGCGCAGGCCGGGCATGCGGTGTCGGCCGTGCCGGGGCATCCGCTCGCCTTCAAGATCACCACCGCCGCCGATCTCGACCGCGCACGCCACCTCGTGGCGGCCGTGCCCGTCGAGGTGCCGGCGCCGCGCGTCGGCGTCGGCACCGACGTCCACGCGTTCGGCGGCGACGGCACGCTGTGGCTCGCGGGACTCGAGTGGCCGGGCGAGCAGGCGCTGTCGGGGCATTCCGACGGGGATGCCGTCGCCCACGCGATCGTCGACGCCCTGCTCGCGGCGGCAGGGCTGGGAGACATCGGCACGCACTTCGGCACCGATCAGCCCGAGTACGCGGGGGCGCACGCCGCGGCCTTCCTCGGCCGCACGGCCGCCCTGCTGCGCGAGGCGGGGTGGCGCGTCGGCAACGTGTCGGTGCAGGTGCAGGCGAACCGTCCGCGGTTCGCCGCCCGGCGGGAGGAGGCTGAGCGGACGCTGTCGGCCGCCCTCGGCGGCGCGCCGGTCTCGGTGTCGGCGACGACGACGGACGGGCTGGGGTTCACCGGCCGGGGCGACGGCGTCTCGGCGTATGCGGTGGCGCTCGTCGTCCGCAGCTGACGCTCAGAGCGCGAGGGTCATGAACACCGAGTGCGGGTCGGGCAGATAGCTGCCGAAGGGACCGCAGTCGACGAAGCCGGCGCTCGCGTAGAGCCGGTGGGCGGCGGCGAAGTCCCCGGTCGTCCCGGTCTCGAGCCACAGGCTCGTCATGCCCCGCTCCCGCGCGGCGCGGACGATGTGCTCGAGGATCGCACGGCCCACCCCGGCGCCGCGGAAGCCGTCCGCCACCCGCATGGACTTGATCTCGCCGCGTTCGGCGTCGAGTTCGCGCAGGGCGCCGATGCCGGCGATGCGGCCGTCCACCCACGCGGACCACACCGTGATCGACGGCTGCCGGAGGGCGTCGACGCCGAGCGCGTGGACGCTCTCGGGCGGCGCGGTGGTCGAGAGGGCGCTCAGGTGGAACCCGATCAGGTCGCGGGTCGCGTCGTCGGTGAGGTCGTCGGGGCGGATCTCGATGGTGCTCTGCATGTCGCGCCTCAGTGTGCCACGCGCACGTTGCACCGGTGTTTCGCGCGCGGCGCTCTCACGCCTCGACGGCGAACGGCTCCGGATCGCGAGGGGCCCGTGATCCCCACGCGAGGAGGGCGAGGCCGGCGGCCAGTACGACCAGCCCGACGATCGCGAGCGCCGACAGCCGCTCGCCCAGGACCGCGATGCCCAGGATGCTGGCGGTCAGCGGCTCGCCGAGGGTGAGGGTCGCTGCCGTGGCCGCCGTCAGGCCGCTGAGACCCCACGTGAACATCACATAGGCGATCGAGATGGTGCCGAGGCCCAGCCACAGCGCCATCGTCAGGCCTCCGGCCGTGCCGAGCCACGCGAGATCGACGAACGGGACGGCGAAGGCGCACAGCACGGCCGCGCTCGCTCCCATCGCTCCGACGACGGTGAACGGGTCCCACCCGTCGTCGAGCAGGCGGCGCTGCGCGTTCGCGATGACGGCGAACGACGCGCCCGCGCCGATCGACCCCAGAAGCCCCAGTGGATCGGTGCCCCCGGCCGCCCCCGCCTCGCCGCCGAAGCCGAGCAGCACGACGCCGACGGTGGCGAGCGCCGTCGCGCCCATCCACGTCGGGCTCGGCATCCGCCGCGTCAGCGCCCACTCCAGCAGCCCCGCGAGGATCGGGGCCGAGCCGAGGGCGACGACCGTGCCGACCGCGACGCCGTTCCGGGCCGTGCCGAGGAAGAACAGCGGCTGGTACAGCGCCAGGCAGGCGCCGGTCAGCACCATGAGCAGCAGCGGACGAGCCGTCAGCCGCGGTCGCGCGGCGCCGGGGTTGCGGCGCGAGTGACGCGCGGCCAGGAGGAAGGCGAAGACCGCCAGCCCCGTGCCGCCGATCACCATCCTCATGACGCCGATCGACAGCGGAGTGGTGCCCTCCGGTCCGAGCGCCTGCGAGGTGCCGGTGGTGCCGAACAGCAGCGCGGCGGCGAGGACGGCGAGGACGTGCAGCACGGTCACGTTTCTACCAGGCAGACGGCGGTCATGACCCGCGGGTTCCCAGGGGCGCGCCGGTAGGCTGGTGCAGTGACGGTTCAGCTCTATGACACCAAGGCGCAGGCCCTGCGCGACTTCGTGCCGCTCGACCCCGGGAACGTCACGATCTACGTGTGCGGACCGACCGTCCAGTCCGGTCCTCACATCGGGCATCTGCGCGGCGCCCTGAGCTTCGACATCCTGCGGCGTTGGCTCGCGCACCGCTACGGCCGGGTCACCTTCGTGCGCAACGTCACCGACATCGACGACAAGGTGCTCGCGAACGCCACCGACGGCGAGCCGTGGTGGGCGCTCGCGTACCGCATGGAGCAGGAGTTCACCCGGGCCTACACGGCGATCGGCATCCTCGCGCCGACGTACGAGCCGCGGGCGACGGCATCCGTCCCGCAGATGCAGGAGCTGATCCAGCGCCTCATCGACGCCGGGCACGCATACCCTGCCGCCGGGGACTCGGATGCCGCGGGCGACGTGTACTTCGACGTGCGCTCCTGGCCCGCCTACGGGTCGCTCACCAACCAGTCGCTCGACGCGATGGAGCCCGCCGCCGATGCCGATCCGCGTGGCAAGCGCGACCCCCGCGACTTCGCCCTGTGGAAGGGCGGCAAGTCCGACGAGCCCGAGTCGGCCAGCTGGGACTCTCCGTGGGGCGCCGGCCGGCCGGGCTGGCACATCGAGTGCTCCGCGATGTCGCGCCGGTACCTCGGCGCCGAGTTCGACATCCACGGCGGCGGTCTCGACCTGCGCTTCCCGCACCACGAGAACGAGCTCGCCCAGTCCACCGCGGCCGGCGACGGCTTCGCGCGGTACTGGGTCCACAACGGCCTCGTCACCGTCGCCGGGCAGAAGATGTCGAAGTCGCTCTTCAACTTCATCCTCGCCGAGGACGTGCTGCGCGAGCGTGACCCGCTCGTCGTCCGCTACGCGCTCGCCGCCGCCCACTACCGCTCGAGCCTCGACATCACCGCGTCGACCTTCGACGAGGCCGCGGCTGCGATCGACCGCATCCGCACCTTCCTCGAGCGCGCGGTGCGGACGCTGCGCGACGACGCCGACGACGTGATCCTGGTCCCCACGCCTTCTCCACCCGCCGCTGGCGCGTCGGGCGGAGCCTCCGGGCGCGTGGGCCCAGCCGTCGTCCCGGCCCGCTTCGCGGCCGCGCTCGACGACGACCTCGGTGTGCCGCAGGCGCTCGCGGTGCTGCACGAGACGGTGCGCGACGGCAACACGGCGCTGGACGCCGGCGACCGCGATGCGGCGCTGCGGGCTTTCGCGGACGTCGCGCTGATGACAGGCATCCTCGGGATCGACCCGCTCGACCCGCAGTGGCGCACGGCGGACGCGTCGGCCGCGGCATCCGCGCTCGACACGCTCGTGAAGACGATGATCGCCCAGCGCGCCGATGCGCGCGCGGCGAAGGACTGGGCGGCGGCCGACCGCATCCGCGACGCGATCGCGGCGGCCGGCATCGCCCTCGAAGATTCAGCAGACGGAACACACTGGAGTTACAGCGATGGCTAAGCCAGCACGCCCCGGCGCGGGCAACAGCAAGAAGAAGGGCGCCCAGAAGGG
>NZ_JBQCIP010000230.1:0-37016 GCF_051953575.1 Microbacterium sp. | reverse complement strand
TGAAGGCCTTCCCCGAAAATGCCTATCGCGAGGTCGTCAGTTCGCTCGGCTAAGGCAACGGGCGGCGCAACAACCGGCCCCCATGCCAACACGACCGACTTCCGCCCCGGCGACGTGGGGGTGGTCCGCAAGAACTTCGGGCACTACATCGAGAACACCGGCGACGACGTGCTCCAGTTCCTCGAGGTGTTCCGCACCGACAGGTACGAAGAGATCTCGCTCGCGAACTGGCTGGCGCACGTGCCGCCGCAGCTCGTGTCGGCCCACCTGAACATCGACCCGTCGGTGCTCGCGAGCTTCCCCCGTACGGCGCAGGGCATCACGCCGCTGCGCTGAGCGCGGCGTCGTACCGACCGGAGAGAGCAGACGATGACAGACACCTCCCCCGTGATCGACCGGCAGCGGCACACGGCCCCGTTCTGGGTCGTGGCGGTCGCCTTCCTCCTGGTGATGGCGTACTCGACGGTCCCGACGCCCTTGTATCCGCTCTACCAGCAGCTGGACGGCTTCCCGGTCGCGGTGGTGACCGTCGTCTTCGCCGCCTACGCGGTCGGCGTCGTCGCGAGCCTGTTCCTGCTCGGGCACGTCAGCGACTGGATGGGACGCCGCCGCATGCTGGTGATCGCGATCCTCGTCTCGGCGCTCTCGGCGGTGCTGTTCATGGTCTTCACCGACGTCGCGGGCCTGCTGGTCGCCCGCGTCGTCAACGGGGTGAGCATCGGCATCCTCACGGCCACGGCCACGGCGCATCTCGGCGAGCTGCGCGCGCGGGCGCGGCCCGACGAGAACGCGATCGTGGCGGCATCCGTCGCCGGCGGCGCGAACCTGGGCGGTCTAGCGCTGGGGCCCGTGATCGGCGGCCTGTTCGCCGAGTACCTGCCCGACCCCCTGCGCCTGCCGCACACCGTCTTCGCGATCGTGCTCATCTGCCTGGCGATCGCCGTGGCGCTCGTCCCTGAGACGGTCACGCCCACGCCACGGCGGTACCGCCCCCAGAACATCGCCGTCCCGGCGTCGTCCCGAGGCGCCTTCGTCGCGGCGAGCTTCGCCGCCTTCGCCGGGTTCGCCCTCTTCGGGCTGTTCACCGCCCTGGCCCCCAGCATCCTGATCGGGACGTTCGACGAGCGCGACCATCTCACGGCGGGGCTGACGGTCTTCGTCGTGTTCGGGTCGGCGGCTACGGCCCAGATCCTCTTGGCCCGGGTGCGCCGGCGGTCACAGCTGCTGTTCGCCGCCATCGCCTGCGGTGCCGGACTCACGGTCATCGCGATCGGCGCCCTGGTGCCGTCGTACCCGGTGTTCCTGCTCGGCGGTCTGATCGCCGGCGCGGGCGTGGGCGCGCTGTTCAAGTGCGCGCTGGCGACCGCGTCCGAGGTGGCCGAACCCGGTCGTCGCGGCGAGACCCTCGCGGCGGTGTTCCTGGTGGCCTACTGCGGCCTCGCGCTTCCCGCGCTGGCGATCGGCACGGCGCTGACCGTGTTCTCGCAGATCGTCGTCCTGCTGGTCTTCGCCGTCGCCGTCGCGGTCGTCACCGTGACCGCGGCGCTGCGGATGCGACGCCTGGCGCCGTGAGCGATCACGGCGCGGGTGCAGAACGGGAGCGGCGTCTCGCATCCCATTCCCGCAGGCCGGCTCGCGAGTTCACTCCGGCCTTCGCGTAGATGTGCCGGATGTGCGAGACGACGGTGTGCGGTGACATGAACAGCGCGTCCGCGACCTGCTGCGTCGTCGCGCCGGCCATCAGGTGCTCCAGCACCTGCTGTTCGCGGGCCGACAGCAGCTGAGGGCCGCCGTGGGCGCGAGGCCGGCGCCGCACGCCGCGCGCGCGGAGCGCCTGCAGCACGCGGCTGGCATCGCGAACCGCGCCGTGGGACTCGTAGACCGAGAGGGCCTCTTCGAGGAAGGCGACCGCGTGCTCGTCGTCGCCGTCGACCAGGTCGCACTGCTCCAGCACCCGCGCGAGCACGAGTGGACGAGGCAGGCCGCGGAGGATGACCGCTGCGCGTGCGATCGCTTCGCGGTCCGCCTGCGCCCGGCCGCGCACGGCCAGCGCGATCGCCTCGCTGAACGGGCTGGACGGGTTCTGCCGATGGCGCGTCTGCGCCCGGGAGATCACCGCGGCGGCGGTCGCGGCGTCGTCGGTGCGCAGAGCGAGGTCGAGCAGGGTGAGGTCGTCGGAGAAGTCCGAGGGCGTGGTCATGGCGGGGACGGGCTCGTCCAGCGACGCCCGGGCCAGCTCGGCGAGATCGACCGCGTCCGCCCATCGACCGCGGTCGATGGCATCCAGGGCGAGCATCCACCGCCCCGCCTTCGTGACCCCGGGGCCGGCGGCCAGCTCGACGACGATGGGGAGGGAGCGCGCACGCGCCTGCCCGTCGCCGGTGTGCAGCGACACCCGGAACAGGACGATGCCGGCGGTCGCGTTCGCGAAATCCCCGAGGCCGAGCTCTTCGGCGAGCGCGAGCACGGCTTCTGCCTGCAGCCGGGCCTCGTCGAGGCGGCCGAGGTCGTAGAGCACCCGGGCCCGGATCATCATCCAGTACGCCTCGGCGACGACCGCCCGAGCCCTGCGCACGGCGCTCAGACCGGCATCCACGAGTGTCAGCGCGTAGTCCGCAGCGCCCATCGAGTTGTACAGGAACGCGGCCCACAGTCCCTCGGGAACCCACCTGGCAGGATCGAGGCCCGCGCTGGACGCACGCTCGGTCGCCGCCTCGATGAGGCGCACCGCGTCGTCGAATCGCCCGCTGTTGAAGGCGTAGACGCTGTCGGTCGCGTCCACGGTCGCCAGCGCGAGGTGGTCGACCTCGGGGTCCGCGACCTCGCGCGCGAGCGCCAGCGTGCGGACGAGCTCGACGAAGTCGGCCTTGTTCGCGCAGTTGAGGGCCCGGACCGCCAACAGCTCCGCACGTGTGGAGCGCTCGACACCGGCCATGGCCAGCGCGGCATCGCAGGTCGCGATCGCCTGGTCGAAAGAGGACTCCGTCTGCCGACGGGCGATCGCCAGCAGCGATCGGGCCCTGGCCTGCGGCGAGAGGTAGGGAGCGAGTTCCGCGGCGGCGGCGTCCGCCTCGGCGTGGCGTCCGTCGGCCCACAGGTAGGGAAGCAGTTCGGCGGCGTCCTGCGCCAGGCGCGGGACGTGCCGGGCGAGATTCAGCGCGGCTTCGGCGAGGTCTGCGGCCTGGGCGCTGTCGGATGCCGCGAGCTGCTCTGCCGCCCGTCGGATCAGGTCGAACGAGTCGCTGTCGCCGGGATCGGCGATCTCGGTGAGGGCTGCGGCGACAGCGGATGCCGGCTCGCCCGCCGCAAGACGGAGGCGGATGACATCGCGCAGCATGGGCTTGCGCAACGGCGTCGGGATCGAGGCCTCCGCGGCTTCGCGGACCGTGTCGTGCACGAACGACATGGCGTCGCCGTCCGCCACGAGGAAGTCTCCGGTCAGGAGCTCGTGGAACGCCGCAGCCGAATCCGCCGCCGTTCTGCCCGCCGCGTCGAGGACGAGACGCACGTCGAAGGTCCGGCCGAACAGGCTCGCCACCTGGACGAGGTGCAGCGCACCGGCCGACAGATGGTCGATGCGCTCGCGCGACGACGCCCCGAAGCGCGCCGGCACACCCGGGCCCACGGCATCCACCACTCCCCCGTCCGTGCGCAGGAGGTTCTCCTCACGCAGGCCCCGCACGAGCTCGACGACGAGGAGAGGGATGCTCGCGGTGTGGCTGAGGGCCTCTTCGAGCTTCGGCCCGGGCCGGCCGCCGGCGATATCGGCCGCGATCTCTCGCACCGCCCCCGGATCCAGGGCAGGAAGATCCAGCGGCAGGCCGGCGGCTGTCAATCGGCTCACCACGCGCGTATGCGCCGGCCGGTAGCGTCCCGGTCGCGTCGCGAACACCCACGCGATCGGCTGGTCCTCCGTCGCGCCGGCCAGCGTCAGAAGCACGGTGAGGGATGCGACGTCCAGCCACTGCAGATCGTCCACGATGACCACGGCGCCGCCGGCATCCGTCGCCGCCCGCTCGAGGGCGTCTGCGAGGACCCGGGTGACCCAGTACTGGGGCTCCGAGCCGGAGAGCACCGGCTTCAGATCGGCGTCGGTGATGATCGGCGGCTGGGAACGACGCGCCGCGTCGACCAGGGCTCCGAGCGGGACGGCGCTCGAATCGACGTCGGGCGTGACGGTGAGCGTCCGCCAGTGACGACCGTCCGCGAAGGAGAGGACTTCTGCGAGCAGCCGTGTCTTGCCCATCCCCGGGCCGCCGCGCAGGAGCACCGGGCGCCCCGTCCCCGTGACGGCCGACAGCACTTCGGCGAAGACCGCGGCGGTGACGTCCGCTCGCCCGCGCAGCGGGGTCTCCACGCCGCTGTGACCACCGGCCAGGTACACGCGATCAGACACCTCGATATTGCCGGCGGGGTGGTCGGACATTCCCCGATTATCGCAAGTCCGCCGACGGCGTCCGGGCTCATCGCCGGTTCGTGCGGTCACGGTGGGGGATGTCGCAGGGGAGGATGGGTGATGTGCCGGGCTCGGCGGTCGACGTACCGTACCGAGCGTCGTCCGTCACTGCAGGAGAAGGACCCCCATGAACGCCCGCCTTGATCTCGGCCGCTTCGTCCGCGCACGTCGGAGCGTGGTCCAGCCGGAGGACGTCGGACTCGTCCGCCAACCCGGCCGGCGGGTCGCCGGTCTTCGGCGGCGCGAAGTCGCCGAGCTCGCGGGCATCAGCGCCGAGTACTACCTGCGCATCGAACAGGGCCGCGTGCCGCGCCCGTCCGAACAGGTGCTGCACGCGTTGGCCGGCGCACTGCGGCTGGACGCCACATCGACGTCCTATATGTTCCGCATCGCGTCGGAACGACCGTACGTGCCGGAGGCACCCGCCGCGGATTCGGCCGAGCGGGTCGCCCGGATCCTGGCTCGATGGACGCACACACCCGCGTACATCTCCGACCCGTACCGCGACATCATCGCCGCCAATCCTCTCGCGACGGTCTTCGGCTTCGGCGGCCTGTCGGCGGGCAGCAACCAGGTCGTGGGCCTGTTCAACCCGCGGATGAAGGCGTCCCTGGTCGAGTGGGAGGCGATGACCCGCTCCGCCGTCGCCACGCTCCGACGCGATGCGCACCCGCGCTCGCCGCGCCTGCGGGAACTCCTCGACGAGCTCTCATCCGACGCCGACTTCGTACGGATCTGGGAGCGTCACGACGTGTCGGGTCCCGAGGACGCCACCTTCCACATCGACATGGAAGGCGCCGGGAGGATGCCGATCGACGCCCAGAACTTCGAGGTGCGCAGCATGGCCGGCCACCAGCTGACCGTCCTGTCGGCTCCGCCCGGGACGGTGACCGAGGCGGTGTTCGCCCGCCTCGCCGCGAACCTGGCCGGCGCATCGGCGACCGACGCCGCTCCCGCAGCGCCCGCGGCGTCGGAGGGGGGTACAACCTCGGCCTCCCAGCCGTCCGCCCCCGGCCCGTAGCGTCGTCTGCGACGAACGCGACCGGGGGTATCCATGTCACGGCAGCAGCACGCGCAGCTCCAGTCTCTTGCGAGCATCGGGCGACGCACCGACCTGCAGGACCTCGTCGATGAGCTCGCCGAGACGCTCGGGCGCTCGGTCGTCATCAACGACACGCTGTACCGTCCCGTCGTCGCCAGCGCCCAGGGTGACGAGATCGACGAGCTTCGCGCCCGGGCACTGCTCCGACGGATCACCCCGCCCCGCGAACGCGAGTACCTGGAGCGCCTTCAGCTGCCCCGGGCACGGCGCCCGCAGACGGTGGACCTGAGCGAGTTCGGCGCCCACGAGCGGCTGGCGGTGCCGATCCGCTCGGATGACGAGCTGCTGGGGTTCCTGTGGCTCATAACCGGGGGCCTGCCGCCGCTGCGGGAGGACGACTACCGGGCCATCGACGCCGCGGTGGACGTCGCGCGCGACGCACTGTCGACACGATCCGACCCGCATGCCATGAGCGCACGCGACCGGGTCATGCGGTCCCTCCTGTCGAGCGATCCCCTCACACGCCGCGACGCCCTCAGCGCCGCCGTGCGCGCCCACGGCGTGGTCCGCGGCGAGAGCACCGTGGTGCGCGCCGTCGCCATCGGTCACGACACCGGACTCGTGCAGCGCGCCTCACTGGGCCGGGCGCTGGACGATGCGGCCCGCGCGACGATGGCCTTCCTCGGCGAGATCGGCGCAGCGCTCGTCTTCCTCGGTCGCGCCGACGACGCCGACCGCGCCCGCTCCTCGGTGCTCGCCGAGGCGGAGCGGGCGGGGGTGCGCGTTCGCGGCATCGGATCGGCCGCACTGTCCGAGACCGACCACGACCTGCAGCCGGTGGTCGACCGCGCGCTGGCCACGGCCGCGGTGGCCGAGCTGGTCCCCGAGCTCGGCCCCAGCCTGCGCGCCGAGGATGCCGGGCCGTGGCTGCTGCTCGCGGACGTCGTCGCAGACCCGAACCGCCTGAAGTGGTACTCGCCGGCCGCCTTCGCCCTCGTCCACGATCCCGACCCGCTCCGGCGCCAGACCGTCGAGGCCCTGCTCGACAACGCCCACCAGATCCGCAAGGTGTGCGACGTGCTCCACATCCACCGCACCACGCTGTACTACCGCCTCGAGAACATGCCGCAGCTGGTGCGCGACGCCCTCGACGACGGGATGCAGCGCAGCGCCCTTCACCTGGGGCTCAAGCTCGCCGCCTACTGGGAGAACGCCGGTCACATCCGATGACGCCGACCACCCGCACCGTCCTCACCTCTGACGGCGTCGCGCTCGACCTCCACGACAACGGCGGGCAGGGCGTCCCGCTGATCCTGCTCCACGGCTGGTCGCAGTCGAAGGCGATGTTCCGCCACCAGCTGGAGGGGCTCAGGCCACGACGGGTGATCAGCTTCGACATGCGCGGGCACGGCGAGTCGGCGAAGCCGATGTCAGGCCTCCGTGTGGCACGGCTCGCCGCAGACCTCCGCGACGTCCTGGACGATGTCGGCGCGCCGCAGGCCGACCTGCTGGGCTGGTCGATGGGAGCATCGGTCATCTGGTCGCACCTGGAGCTGTTCGGCTCCGCCCGGGTCCGCAGCCTGACCTTCGTCGACCAGCCGTCCGCCGTCGTCGCCCAGGCGTGGATGTCACCGGCCGAGCGTGCCGCGGCCGGGGCGATCCTGCCCGCGGAGGGGCTGGCGGCGCTCGCAGCGGCCATCGCGGGAGACGACGGCGACGCCGCCGTCCGAGCCTTCGTCCGCGGCATGTTCACAGGCGCGGTCGACGACGACCTGTGGGAGTTCGTCATCGGCGAGGTGGCGAAGACGCCGCGTCGCATCGCAGCTCCCCTGCTCTTCGACCACGGCGCCCAGGACTGGCGCAGCATCCTGCCGCACATCGACGCGCCGACCCTGGTGATCGGCTGCGACGGAAGTCACGTGTCGCCGGAGTCCCAGCGGGAGGTGGCATCCCGCATCCCCGGGGCGAACGTGCACATCTTCCCCCGCGAGGTCGCCAGCTCGCACTTCCCCTTCCTGCAGAATCCCGCCGCGTTCAACCGGGTCGTGGACGCGTTCCTGCGGACGGTCGATGACGCGGGGCATTCGACACCAGTCGAGTGAAGAGGCAACAACCCGTCGGAGCGTGGCGGCGCCTGTGCGACCTAGCTTGTGAGCGTGGCCGGACGACCCGGCGAGAGGGAGCGTCCAATGTCTGAGAATCCCACCGTCGTGCTGGTGCACGGCGCGTTCGCCGAGGGGGCCAGCTGGTCCCCCGTGGCGATGCGGCTGCTGGGCGCCGGGCTGGACGTGCGGGTTCCGGCGATCTCGAACCGCGGGCTCGGCGACGATGCCGCGTACGTGCGCGCCTTCGTCGAGCGCGTCGATGGACCCGTCCTGCTGGTCGGGCACTCGTACGGGGCGACGGTCGCCGGGGTCGCCGGTACCGCCGACAACGTCCGCGGCCTCGTCGTCGTCGCGGGGTACGTCCTCGATGTGGGCGAGAGCCCGGAGGACCTGCACCGCCGATTCCCCGAGGCGGATGCCGCCCGCTTCCTCGAGTGCGACACGTACCCGTCGCCGGACGGAGCGACGCGACAAGAGGTCAGCATCGCCGTGGACGAGTTCCCGTTCGTGGCCGCCCTCGGCATCCCCTCCGACGAGGCTGCGGTGCTCGCGGTCACCCAGCGCCCGATCGACGCCGGCGTCCTGGCCGAGCGGGCCTCCGCCGCGGCGTGGAGATCGCTGCCGACGTGGGGAGTCGTCGCCACCGCGGATCACGTCGTCAACCCGGATGCCGTCCGGTTCGGGCTGGAGCGGGCGCAGGCGCGCGAGATCCGCGACATCCCGGCTCCCCATCTGGTCACCCACACCCACCCGGGCGATGTCGCGCGGCTCATCCTGGACGCCGTGCGCGCCGTCCGCTGATCCTCGCGAGGAGCCCTGATGACCGCGGCATCCCTCCCCCAGCCGGCGGCCCCTGACGATCGAGCCGCCGCCCGCGGGGGCACGTTCGCCGCCCTCGCCGTGCCCGCCTTCCGGCTGCTGTGGATCGCGGGCCTCATCAGCAACGTGGGCAGCTGGATGCAGAGCGTCGGGGCGCAATGGCAGCTCGTCGACGGCGGCAGCAGCGCCGTCGTCGTCGCCCTCGTGCAGACGGCCTCCGCCGCGCCGGTGCTGCTTCTCGCGCTGCCTGCCGGCGTCCTCGGCGAGTTCCTCAACCGGCGGACCATCCTCGTCGTCACGCAGGTGTTGCAGCTGGCCGCGTCGGGCGTGCTCGTCGTGCTCTCTGCGACAGGCGACCTCGGCTCGGCGACGCTGCTGACGCTGACCTTCGTCCTGGGTGCGGCGGCCGCCGTGCAGCTGCCCGCCGCCCAGGCGATCACCTCCGATGTCGTGCCCCCGCGCCTGATCCCGGATGCCGCATCCTTGACGTCGGTGAGCGTCAACGTCGCTCGCGCCGTCGGACCCGCGGCGGCGGGGCTGCTCATCGCCCAGCTCGGGGTCACCGCCGTGTTCGCCGCGAACGCGCTCTCCTTCCTGGTCTACCTCGCGGCCCTCCTGCTGTGGCGAGGCTATGTCGCTCCCCCGTCGCATCCCGAGCCGTTCATCGACGCCACCCGCGCCGGCGTGCGATATGTCCGCCACGCACGCGTCGTCAGGTCGCTCTTCTCGCGACTCCTCCTCTTCCTGGTCCCGGCGAACGCCCTGTGGGCGCTGCTGCCGATCCTCGCGCAGGCGTCCTTCGGGCTGGGCGCCGCCGGCTATGGCCTGCTGCTCGCCGCCCTCGGGATCGGATCGATCATCGGCGCCGTGATCCTGCCGTTCGCCCGCGCGCGGCTGGACGTCAACGTCGTGCTCATCGTGTCGATGGCCGCCTTCGGCGGCGCACTCTGCCTGATCCTCCTGCCCGGCAGCCCGTGGGCCGTCGGCGCCGCGATGGTGGCCGCCGGGATGGGGTGGATCGGCGTCATCGCCACCGTCAACGGCGTGGTGCAGGGATTCCTCCCGGTGTGGGTGCGCACGCGCGGCCTGTCGATCTATCAGCTCGCCCTCTTCGGCGGCACGGCCGTGGGATCCGCTGCAGCCGGCGCCGCAGCGACTCTCGTCGGCGCAGAGACGGTCGTCGTCGCGGCGGGGTGCCTCATCCTCGCGCTGGCCGCCGTGCAGCTGGTGCTGCCCGTCAGGGTGCCGCGGGGCATCGGGCGCCGCATCGTGCCCGTCGACGACGGCACCGCCCCCGCAGACGACGGCACCCCGTCGGGACGCGCGACGGACGAGCGACGTGCTCTCGTCATCGTCCGCTACGTCGTGCGACCGCAGGATCGAGCAGCGTTCCTCGACGTGATGGGGATGCTCGCCCAGAGCCGCTACCGCACGGGGGCGCGCACCTGGCACCTGTACGAGACGGCGGAGGCGGCCGCCGAGATCGTCGAGATGTACACGGTCGGCAGCTGGCGGGAGCACATCGAGCAGCTGCGCCACCGCCACACCGAGTGGGATGCCGAGCTGCTGCAGCGGGCGGCCGCGCTCAGCACTCAGGAGCCCGCCGTGGAGCACTGCGTCGATCTCGCGCTCCCCCGCACCGCTGCGCGACCCCACGCGCTGGACAGCGGTCGCGGGAGCGTCCGACAATCGTCGCAGGGCCCCCAGGTGGAGGGTGCATAGCGTGGGCACATGACCGCACTGCGCCCCTCCACGCACGATGTCGCCGTCGCCGGCGGATCCCTCGGGGGCCTGTTCGCCGCCGCGCTGCTGCACCGGAACGGGCATCGTGTCGACGTCTTCGAGGAGTCCGCCCGGGGCCTGCGCACCCGAGGCGCGGGGCTGGTCGCGCAGAACGAGATCTTCACGGCTCTTGCGGCCGCGGGACTGTCGGACTCCGCCGTTCCCGGGGTGACCTCGACGGAGCGCATCACGCTGGACCGCGCCGGAGGGGTGCAGTATCGCCAGCAGGCCACGCAGACCCAGCTGTCGTGGGACCGCCTGTACGACGCCCTGCGCTCGGCGGTGCCCGACGACCGCTATCACCTGGGCGCAGCCGTGGACGATGTGCGGCTCGACGGCGACCGGGTGAGGTTCCGCACGGCGCAGGGCGACCACGACGCCGGCCTGCTCATCGGCGCAGACGGAGCGCAGTCGCGGGTACGACGTGCCGTCGCCCCTGAGCATGCCGACAACAGGTACGTCGGCTACGCGATCTGGCGGGGGCTCATTCCGGAGTCGGTCGTCACCGCGGACGTCGCCGCCGTCCTCTTCGGTCGGATGGCGTTCTACACCGGTCCCGGCGAGCACGCGCTGGGCTACCTGATCCCCGGTCCGGACGGAGAGACGGCACCCGGTTCCCGTCGCTACAACTGGGTCTGGTACCGGCGCCTGGACAGCGACGCCCTGTCCACGCTGATGCAGGCGGCCGGCAGGTCGTCGGACTCGACCTCGCTCGGCCCGGGCCAGACGCCGCCGGACGCCGCTGCTTCGCTCGTCGAGCAGGCGCTCGATCAGCTGCCGCCCGCGTTCGCCGCGGTCGTGGGCCTCGAATCACGACCGTTCCTTCAAGGCGTCCTGGACTATGTGGCGCCCCGCCTCACGCGCGGGCACGCCCTCCTCCTGGGCGACGCCGCGGCGGTCGTCCGCCCGCACACGGCGATGGGCGCCGCGAAGGCCGCGGGCGATGCCCTCGATCTCGCCGCACTTCTGCAGGACTTCAGCATCGAGGACTCGTTGCGCGCCTACAACAGCGCCCGGCTGCCGATCGCCCGAGACATCGCGCGCTACGGTGTGGCCCTCGGCGATGCCCTGCCCCTACGGTGAGCACCACGGCACAGCTGCACCTCGTCCGACCCACGAAGGAGAAGAACATGGCTACGCACCCCGATCTCGTCGGAACCGTCGACGAGCGCATTCAGCAACTCGCCGCGACTGCGCCCGAGGCGCAGACGCCCGAGTGGCTTCGGCGCCAGCTCGATTCGGCGCTCGCGGCCTGGGCGGCCGACCGAACCGCACTCGACATCGACGAGGAGCGCCGCACCGACTTCTGAGAGCCTGCCGTCATCCGGGCCGGTCGGCCGGCGTCGGGACACTCCCCTACGGTGAGCGCATGGACGTACAGTTCGTGGCCGGCTTCGGCCCCATCGTTCGCGACGACGCCGCCTCCCAGGCCTTCTACCGGGACGACCTCGGGCTCCCCCTCGAGGAATCGCCTCCCGGATATCTCCACACGAACGCTCTCGGCGGAGTCAAGGCGTTCGCGCTCTGGCGGTTGACGGATGCCGCCGAGTCGACGTTCGGCACGGCTGACTGGCCCGCGCACCTCCCCACGCCCCAGGCATGGCTCGAGTTCGAACTCGCGTCACCCGACGCGGTCGCCGACGGCGAGCGCGAGCTGCGGGCAGCCGGTCACGAGATCCTCGTGGCCACCCACGTCGAGCCGTGGGGCCAGACGACCGCTCGGCTGCTCAGCCCTGAGGGGATGCTGGTGGGCCTGTCGTACTTCAAAGAGCTGCACGACGGCTGATGCCGGCGACGTGATCGGCGCGAAGGCGGAGCGCGCGGAGATAACGGCGCCGCGCCACCGCCTGTGCGAGCAGAAGCACCGGATACACCAGCCGCCAGCGCACCTGGAGGCCGGGCTGCGTCAGTGAACGGATGGTCAGGATCACGTCGTCACCTGATCGGTGCACGATGAACGCCTCTTCGCCCGAGACGGGGTGACCTGGCAGCGTCCGGTATGCAAAGCCGACGCGATCGGGCATCTGGACGACGTCGACGACCTCGACCGGTTCTCTGATCGAGAGTCCGAAGGGATGGGCGAGGATGACCGGCTGGCTGCCGACGCTGACGAGGCCCGCGGGGCTGATCGAGAAGCCGCTGCGCGTCTTCACGCCCCATCGCATCACCTCGGCGGCCACCCACTCCCACAGGCTGTCTCCCGCGCCGAGAACAGCGCTCTTCTCCCAGCGTCTGAATCCGGGGCTCGGCTCGTTCCAAACGGCATGGGAGGGATGCGTCAGCGTCATCCGCTCACCACTCGTCACGTCGTGATCGTGGCACGCGACAGCCGCGCGAGCTACGACGCGAGCTGATCCGATGGCGTCGTCGCGTCGCGGTTGACCTCGGCCCAGACGGCATCCAGCGACATCCCCAGCGCCGACGCGATCACGGCGATCGTCGGGAAGGCGGGCGCCGGCACACGCCCGGACTCGATCTTGCGCAGCGTCTCGGGCGAGACACCGGCTTCCAGCGCGACGTCGAGCATGGAACGACGGCCGCGTGCTTCACGCAGCGCAGCGCCGAGCCGCTGCCCGCGCTCGACCTCTTCGGGGGTGTGCGGCATCCGAACCATCATGGTCCGATAGTAATACCGGGCGAACAGTACCGGTATTGTTATTGGATGATTGAGATCCTATCCCCTAGTCAGCTCGCCCGGGCGCGCATCAGCGGCGCACTCGTCGGCGACATCCTCGCCACCCTCCGGGATCGCGTGCGCGTGGGCACGAACCTCCTCGAGATCGACGCCTGGACCAGGGCGATGATCGAGGATGCCGGCGCCACGTCGTGCTACGTCGACTACGCCCCGTCGTTCGGACGCGGCCCCTTCGCCCACTACATCTGCACCTCGGTGAACGACGCCGTCCTGCACGGGCGCCCGCGCGACTACAGGCTCGCCGACGGCGACCTGCTCACGCTCGACCTCGCCGTCTCGACCGGAGGCATCGCCGCTGACTCCGCGATCAGCTTTCTCGTCGGCGACGCGCGCCCGGCCGAGAGCGCGGCGCTGATCGCGGCGACCGAGTCGGCACTGGATGCCGCGATCGCCGCCGCCCGTCCCGGCGCGCGCATCGGTGACCTCTCGCACGCGATCGGCACGACGCTCACCGAGGCCGGGTACTCCGTCAACCTGGAGTTCGGCGGCCACGGCATCGGCTCGTCGATGCACCAGGATCCGCACGTCGCCAACGCCGGCCGCCCGGGCCGCGGGTACGCGCTGCGGCCCGGACTGCTGCTCGCGCTGGAACCCTGGGCGATGACCGACACCAACCGATTGATCGTGGATGCCGACGGCTGGACGCTCCGCAGCGCCACCGGCTGCCGCACCGCCCACAGCGAGCACACGATCGCGATCACCGACGACGGCGCCGAGATCCTGACCTTGCCGCGTCAGTGAGTGCCCTCTATGTCGGCTCCGTCGTGCGTACGAGCCCGCAGTTCACGCATGACCACGCGACGAGGAACCGCTCGTCGTCGAGGATCTCGAAGCGCAGCGGATCGCCGCACGTCGGGCACGCCATCGGGTCTGCGGGGCGGTTGGTCACGGCCCCCAGCCTAGAGTCGCCACACGGAGGAACGGCCGGATCCCGGGCACCGGAGGCCGTCGGCACGCCGGCGCCGCGGGGGCGGCGTTCGCGCAACGGCGGAAGCGAAGTGGACCCCCTGGCGTTGCGAACAGAGACCATCGAGGGGAAATCGAAGGAGAAGGTCGCAATGACCGATGAGCGCGCATCGAACGCTTCCGAGCAGTCGGCCGTCCAGCCGGCTTCAGACGTCCGGCACGAGACGTTCACCGTCACGCGAGGGTTCGAGGAGGACCGATCGAGGGTCTTCGCGTCGTTTGCGGACGAGCGCATCCGCCGGCGCTGGTTCCGCATCCCGGGCTCGGGAGCAACCTACGAGCACGACTTCCGCGTCGGGGGCGGCGAGGAGGCCGTCAGCACTTTCGTCGTGCCGGGCGGCCTGAGCGAAGAACTGCGCAACCGCTCCCGTTACCTCGACATCGTCGTCGACCGCCGGATCGTGTTCGTGTACGAAGCGATCGTCAACGACGTGACCCGGTGGGCATCGCTGGCAACCGTCACCTTCGAGGACGCGGCTGACGGCGGAAGCACCCTGTTCTGGACGGAGCAGGTCGCCTTCCTCGCCCGCACGGGTGACGGGAGCGCAGACCTCCCCCACCTCCGCACCGGCACCGCCCTCCGCCTGAACGGGATCCCGGCAGCCCTCAGCAGCGGCGACTGATGAGCAAGCCGATGGGGGCTTGACGCGGGCACTTCCATTTTGGAAGTATGAGCCTCATGAGCCTCTTCATCACATGCCCGGTCGAGAGCGTCGAACGCGCGACCGCCTTCTACACGGCTCTCGGCTGGACACTCAACGCCGAGATGTCGGATCACAACGTGTCGTGCTTCGCGATCGCTCCCGAGCAGTACGTCATGCTCGGCAGCCGCGAGATGTACGCGAGCGTCGGCGGCGTCGAGCCGTTGATCGGCGGCCCCGACACGCCCTCGAAGGTCACCGTCTCGTTCGACCTCGGCAGCCGCGAGGCGGTCGACCAGCTCGTCGAGCGTGCGAGCGCTGCGGGCGGCCGGGTCGGCGACACCGACGACTACCCCTTCATGTACCAGCGCCAGTTCGACGACCCTGACGGGTACCACTACTCGCCGTTCTGGATGAAGCCGGACTCCGAACCCGCGGCGTGAGCGACCTCGCTGCCGCTCTCGACGTCCTCGGCGCGCGCTGGGCGCTCCTCATCGTGGAGCAGTTGCTCGAGGGCCCGCAACGCTACGGGGACCTGCAGCGCGAACTCGGTGCCGGGACGAACATGCTCGCGACGCGGCTGCGTGAACTCGAAGCGGCCGGGGTCCTGTACCGTCTGCCACTCCATCACAACACCCGCGCGTACGCGCTGACCGAGCGCGGACTCGCACTGCGTGACGCGATCGACGCACTGTCGCGATGGGGTGCCGACCACACCTAGGCGCTTCGGAACAGCCGCGTCATCTCTCGGACGAGCTGTCTTCCTCCGGCTCGAAGGTGGAGGGCTCGCCGGTGTATCCGGCGGCGGGGCCGTCGGGGTCGTCAGGGATGGTCCCGTCCTGGCCGAGGCCGTCGCGCTCGTGTTCACCTGAGTCGTCCGACCCGGTGCGGTCGGGGCTGACGTAGGAGTCGGCGCTGTCGTTGAGGTCGTCAGCGGTGTCGCCGAGGCTCGACTCCTCGCCCACCGGCATCTCGATGTCGGGACCTTCGTAGGTTTCGTCGTCGTCGCGGGACTCGAAGGAAGATGGCTGCTGGTTCGTCATTTCGGACCTCCTGGCTTTGCTCACCAGCATCCGATTCCTGGACTGCGGATGCGTAGGGGCTTGACAGCGCGGCGCGCACGCCGGGACCCGCCATACTGCTCAGGTGAGAATCGGAGTGGTAGGGGTCGGCGCGATGGGCGCGCCCGTGACCACAGCGCTTGCGGGGCCGCATGAGGTCCTGGCCTTCGACATCGATCGCCGCAGGTCGGACTCGGCCGCAGCGGGCGGGATCCCGGTGGCGCGATCAGTGGGAGAGGTCATAACCGGCTCCGAGGTGGTGATCACCGTGCTGCCCGGTCCTGCAGAGACTGCGGCGGTCATGGACGCCGCCCTCGCGGACCGGCTCAGCCCTGACACCGTCTGGGTCGACCTGTCGACGGGCGATCCCCGAGTCACGCGGCGTCTTGTGGAACGGATGCGGCAAGCCGGGGTCGCATCGGTGGCAGCACCGATGGCGGGCGGCCCGGCCGCAGCGCACGCCCGCGCGCTGCGCTTCACCGTCGCCGGCGCGACCGAGGACGTCGAGCGCGTCACGCCGCTGTTGGAGCTGGTGGCCACTCCGGGCGGCGTGGAGGTGATCGGAACCGACCCTGCCGAAGCACAGACCGTCAAACTGCTGTCGAATCTGCTGTGGTTCGGGCAGGTCGTAGCCGTGACCGAAGCCATGCTGCTCGGACGCGCGACGGGCATCGAGCCCACCCGGCTACAGGAGCTGCTCGCCGCCCGCTCCGGATCCAGCCGACTGCTGGAGAGGGACTACGGGACGGTGCTGCGCGGCGACTACATGGGCGCGTTCGGCATCGACCGCGTGGTGGAGCAGCTCGCCACCGTGAGAGAGATGGCCGCCGAGCTCTCGGTGCCGTTCGAACTCTCTTCGCTCGTTGCGCGAGTTCACGAAGACGCACTCGCAACGTACGGTCCGGTGGCGGGAGAGATGCTCGCCGCCAAGCTCCTCGAGGAGCGTTCGGGTGGCGCGCTGGCGCTCGAGAGACTCCATGAAGAGTGAAGGTCGGTTGGACGCCGCAGAGGGATGATGGACTCATGCCGGCCGCCCATCGCCCCGGACTTCGCATCAACGCCGGGGTCACCATCCCCGAGTCCGAGCTGTCGTGGCGGTTCTCACGCTCCTCAGGCCCGGGCGGGCAAGGTGTGAACACCGCCGACTCCCGAGCCGAACTCGTGTGGGATGCCGCACGATCGGCCGCCCTCTCGCCTCATCAGCGGGAGCGGCTCCTCGCAAACCTGAGCGGCCGGCTGGTGGGAGGAGTGCTGACGATCGCGGCATCCGAACACCGCGAGCAACGACGCAACCGGGATGCCGCACGCGAGCGGCTCTCCACCGTCGTCGCTGACGCGCTCCGCCCTCCCCCGCCGACGCGTCGACCCACCACACCTGGCCGAGGGGCGAAGGAACGACGCCTGGCGGCCAAGAAGCATCGCACCGACGTGAAACGGCTCCGTCGACCACCGCACGATTGACCTGATGCGTTCTTCAGACGGGGCACGATCGCGGGCCGGCGTCACGTCCACCGCTGCATCAGGGCGCGTTTCCCTCGCCGATCTGCGCGGATGCGAACGTACGATCGAGTGATGGACGACGAAGTCTCGGAGCTGGTCCACGGCGCAGGTCCCGCACCGGTGCGGATCGCTCGCTTGTGGTGGGTGGTGTCGGCGGCCGCCGCGCTGCTTCTGGTCGTGCTCCTGGGGGCACTGATCTTCTACCGTCAGGCCGATAAGCCCTTCGGGTTCGAAGTCGAGTGGATGTCCGAGTTGGTCGAGGCGCGGGCCCCGATCTTCACCGTCCCCGCCCTGGTCTTCAACTGGATCGGCGGCGGTATCAGCGGGATCGCCATCGTTCCCCTCGCCATCATCGGCGGGCTGCTGCTCTGGCGAAGGCCATGGGGTGCTCTCTATTTCGTCTGCGCCACAGTCGCGAGCGAGCTGATCGTCTTCGTCATCAAGAATCTCGTGGGTCGTCCCCGACCGACCGACATTCTCGTGGTGTCCGACTTCGGCTCGTTCCCGTCCGGCCACAGCGCGAATGCCGCAGTCATCGCGACAACACTCGGAATCATCTTCTGGCGCACGTGGGTGTGGATCGTAGGGGCCGCCTACACGCTCCTCATGATGCTCAGCCGCACGTACCTCGGCGCGCACTGGATATCTGACACCGTCGGCGGAATGCTCATCGGTGTCGGCGTCGCCGTCATCATCTGGGCACCATTCGCCTACGTGCTCTACCGCGAGCAGCGCACCCCGCATCCGCCGATCTGGGTCAAGGTTCCTCCGCCCGCACCCGCCGCCGAGAACGCGCCACCCGCGTCAGGGTGAGCACCCTGGCGTCATCGCCGGGGACAGCGGGGTGAAGCGGAGGCCGTCAGCGGTCGAATCGGTTGAACTCTCTCGCCGCGTCGATCCAGAACAGGAGTCGCTCGTCGTCTGCCAGGGTGTCAGGCGTGACGAGCAGCCAGCCGGGTCCCATCTCGCGCCGGTTCGGGCCCATGACCGCAGGGGCCGCACCAGCCTCGAGCGTCAGGGTCGCGGCATCCTCGATGCTGACTCTCACCAGCAGTTGCGCATCCCGCATCACCGCGACGACGATCCGGTCGTCGAGGAGAAACGCGTGACTGCCGAACATCGCCTTCTCGGTGAGGTCTGCTTCGTCGGCCAGGAGCGCACGGGTGCGGTCGGTCAACTCCTGCTGCGCTTCACTCATCGGCATCGGTCACCCCTTTACGAGTGCGCTGAGGAATGGCAGGTCGAGCAGCCCGGGCGTGGTCACCGCGACGTAGACGAACCCGGCGAAGACAGCGACGTTGATGAGGACCGTGAACCAGAACATGCGCCGGAAGGAGCGCTTGCGCGTCTTGTGCCGGAACACCTGCTGTGCGACGAGCGCCCCCGGCCAGCCGCCAAGGACGCCGACAGCGAGGAGCGTCTGCTCCGAAACGCGCCGACGACCTGCTTTCGCCGCCGACTTGTCGACACCGTAGGCGGCGAAGCCAACGCCGCTCATCACGAGGTAGAGCGCAGGGATCCACAGCGGAAGGTCGGCCGCAAAGTACGCAACCGCGAACGCTGCCACGAAGACACAGAGGACCGTCCAGCTCAGCGCTGACGGAAGCGGCTTCGACATGTCGCGGGGACGATCACCGACGTCGAGACGTGTCGATCTGCCTGGGCCGGTGCTCACGTGCTCGATTCTAGGGAGACCGGCCGACTCACGACTCGCCTGCCGACCTGACTCGGCACGTGCGGACGCGGGAACACCTTGTGCATCGTTCGTTCATTGCGGCCGTGAGTCCGCCCGCCTAGGACGCGACCAGCGCTCGCTGCACCACCGCGACACTCAACCGCCCCAGCATTGCGCCCGCGATCGTGTCCGAGATGTGGTGCTGGCCGCGATAGACGCGTGAGAATGCGATCGCTCCTGGGATGCCGTACCGAAGGAGCGGGCCGAAGAACCGGCCGCCACGAATGCCGTGGTGATCGAGCAGATCGGCGAGGGTGCCGTGGAGCGCGAAGGCCGCTGCCGTGTGGCCGGACGGAAAAGACGACGTCGCGTGCGGCTGCTCGGGGCGCCACACCCTCGCGGGTCGCGGTCGCCCCACAAGTGCTGCGGATGCGATGAAGCACGCGGTCTCGAGAGCGAGCACCGCAGCAGGGGCTATCGCTGAGCGACGGTCGCGTGTCAGCAACCAGACGACGCCGCACCACACAGCCGCGTTCCCGATGGTCTGCGGCACGCCGGAGTACCACGAGAGCGGCGCGGTGACTGGGTCGAGTGGGTCGAGCGGTTCGCGCGGCCCGCGCGGGTCATCGGGGCCTGGGGCGCCGTCGTCTCCCGGCCGGTGGCCGAACACGTCCTGCAGGGCACGCACGGCGTGGTCTTCGCGCGGGTCGTCGCCGCCGAGGATCCGGATCACCCGTCCAGCGGCGGTCAACACCGCGATCGCGCCGAGCGCCGGCAGGACGATGGTTCGGAGCAGCGGCATCCCCGCATGGTAGTGCTTCAACGGGAGGGACACCGGGCTGACGAGCGATGGGGCTACTGAGCGCCTTCTGAGGGCGAAGCCGCTGCCCGAGCCGAGGCTGCGCGATCCTTCGCCGCGGCCTGGCCGAGCAGCTGACCGCCGCTCGTCAGCAGCGCACGACGCCACGGGGCGACCCCGTCGATCTCGATCTGGATGGAGATCGAGAGGATCGTCCGGATGATCACGATGATCCCCAGGATGAGGGCATCCTCCAGCGAGGGCTTGGAGGTGATCGTGCGCACGAGATCCGCGGCGACGAGAACCTCGAGTCCGAGCAGGATCGCCGCGCCGAGGGTCGTGCGCAGGGCCGTGTAGGCGGCGTGGCCGCCCTCGCCGCGCAGGAGGGAACGGATGCCGAGCACGACCGCGAAGAGGAACCCGGCGACCATGACGACAGCGCCGATCACCTCGAACCCGATGGCGACAGCAGTGAAGACCGACTCGAAATCCACGGGCTCAGCGTAGGGGCCGGGGCTGCGCGTGGCTAGGCGACGCGCACGCGGTGCTCCGGCAATGCCCGGCACATGGCATACCGGCTCACCTACGGCTCCCCCGTCGTAGGCGCCTCCATGCAAGCTGAGCAAGACCCCTTTCGGGGCCGCTCGCGCCGGGACCACCTGATGGCGGTCAGGCGAACAGGTCGTCGAACGCGTCGGTGCGCACGCGCGGCACCGCGACGGCCGTCTTGACCGTGGGTGCTGGGATCAAGGCAGCGGTGCTGACCGACTCCACGAGAGCGCATGCAGGCTCGGTGAGGAACCTGCTGGGTTTGGCAGCGACGTGCTTGGCGAGGAACGCGGTGGGGTGGGTGGGCAGCTGTGAGGGCACGTAGACGTCGAGCGTGTCGCGTGCGCGGGTGAGCGCAACATAGAAGAGTCGCTGCTCCTCGGCAAGGCCGGCAGACGAGGTGAGCGCCATGTCCGAGGGCATCGCGCCGTCATTCGCCCGCATCAGATGCACCGCGTCCCATTCCAATCCCTTGGCGGAGTGGATCGTGGACAGAGTCAGCCAATCCTCATCGAGATGCGGCTGCTTCGCCCAATCGCCGGCGACGTTCACCGGGTCGATGGCCTGCTCGCTGACGAAAGTGCGTAGATCGCTCTGCGCCGCGGCGGCCTGCGCGATGCCGTCGACTTCGGTGACCCGCCGGTTCCAATCCGGGTAATGCGCGCGCAGCAGCGGATCCACCGCGCCCCGGCATGCCTCCACCAGCTCCGGCACGGCGGTCGTGTCGTCGACGGCGCCGAGCAGTGACAGGGTCGACGCGAGCCCGGTGCGCGCCTTCGCCGGTGCCGCCGCCACTGCGTCGGCGGCACGGTCGACACCCCCGTCCGCAAGGATCGCGGCGAGCGTGCGCGCGCTGGCCTTGCCGATCGCGCGGTGCCGGGTGAGCAGGCGGTACCAGGACACCTCATCTGCCGGGTTGAGCACGACCCGGAAGCTGGCCAGCAGGTCGCGCACATGCGACGTCTCCAGGTATCCGATGCCGCCGAACTTGTGGAACGGGATCCCCCGCACCTTGAGCTCGACCTCCAGCTGCGCGCTGTGGGTTCCCGTCCGCATCAGGACGGCCTGCGACCGCAGCGGCGTGCCATCCACGTGTGCGGCCAGGATGCGGTCGGCGATCGTGCGAGCCTCGTCGTCGGCATTGCGGCAGGTGACCAGCGTCGGCCGGCCGCCCTGCTGGGGACGGTCGGCGACCAGCCGCAGCTTCAGCTCCCCAGGGCGCACCTCGTTCGCGAGGTCAAGGATCGGTTGTGTGGAACGGAAGTTGCGTTCCAGTCGCACGAGCGTGGCGTCAGGGTATGCCTCGATGAGATCTAGTAGGTGCCCGGCACTCGCCCCTCGGAACGCGTAGATCGCCTGCGCGTCGTCGCCGACGACGGTGAGCCCGCGCCCGTCGGGGCTGAGCCCGCGCACGATGTCGACCTGAAGCTGGTTGACGTCTTGATACTCGTCGACCAGCACCCAGTCCCAGCGCGACCGAAGCCGCGCTCCGACGTCCGGGTCAGTGACCAGCGCCCGCCAGGCGATGAGCAGATCGTCCAGGTCGAGCAGGCCGCGCTCGCGTTTGCGGTCGCGGTAGTGGCGCAACAGTGCGGTGACCGGGTCGGCATGCTCCAGCACCCAGGGGAACTGCTCTTCGATGACAGCTCGGGCCGGGGTCCCGGTATTGATCGCACGCGACGCGATGTCCGCGATGGTGCGTGTCGTGGGGAGCCGCACCTCGGTGCCGTCGAGACCGTGCTCGGCGCGCAGCAGGTCGATCAGGTCGATGACGTCGTCGGGATCGATGACTGTCACGTCCTGCAGTCCCAGGTGCTGTGCGTGCTCGGCGACGATGCGGTGCGCCACGGCATGGAACGTGCCGCCTGCGATCCGCTGGGCAGCCTGTGCGTCGCCGCACATGACCGCTGCCCGAGTGAGCATCGCTGATGCCGCGCGGCGCGTGAATGTCAGCAGCAGGATCCGCTCAGGCGGCACTCCCGACTCCAGCAACCGAGCGACCCGTGCAGTGAGCACCCGCGTCTTTCCGGTCCCGGCACCCGCCGCAACAACGAGCGGGCTGTCGCCGTGTTCGACGGCCTCAAGCTGTGCCGCATCCAGCCCCGCAAGCGCATCACCAACTGCCACGCAGGCCACGGTAACCAGACCCCCGGACATCCAGCCGTCATGGCGAGCTCGGAGAGAGGCTCAAGCGGCTCCTCCCGATCAAGCTGAGCCGTACATGGACGCTGCGGCTCCGGCCCTTCGGGGGATCCTCATGCGGGCAATGCTCGGGAGCGGGACCGTCGCGATCACAGAGGATCCGAGAGGCTCTGAAACCGCGACACCGCCCCAGACTCCCAGCATGCCGTCGATCTATTGTCAAACACGCCTGAGCGTTGCGGACCATAGTCAGCCTCGGCTCACCCCGGAATCACGCGGCAGGATCCGAACCCCATCCACGCGTTTTGGACGCTAACCCCCGGCGCGTCACGCCAGGCGGCTGAGGATCCGCGCGGCCTCGTATCGCGGGCGTCCGAGCGGGGAGCGCGGGTCGTAGCCGAGCTGTCGCGTGAGGGATTCGCGGCGGGCCTGCACGGTGCTGTGGTGAAGACCGAGGTCCGATGCCGCGGATCGGACGCTGTCGGCCTCGACGAGCGCGTCGAGGAGGTCCCGGGTGCGTTCGTCCAGAGCGAGCAGAGCATCGACGTCGGGATGCCGCGGCTGCGCCGGATCGAACGACCGTGCGAGCGCGATGAGCGCACCGAGGTCGTCGGCGCACATCACCGGGTGCCGCCCGTCGCTGAGGAGCAGCGCGATGCGCGCATCGGCCCCTGCCCGAGGGAGATCGGCAGCGGTCGCGGCGACGGCGTGACCCGCCGGCCCCGAGAGCTCGTCCGCCGACGAGGACGAGAGCACCACGCGCACGAGCCCGCGCGGTCCCGCGATGACGGCGGACGGTCCGGCCGGGGGCGCCCCAGCTGTCTCGGGCAGCGCGACCACGCGGATCGGCTCGGTGCCGAGCCGCAGCCGCGCCACGGCGGCGGCTCGTTCGTCGGGCGACCGGGCCGGATCGAGGGCGACCTCGACCGCACCGGCCTCGGGCATCGTCCGGCGCGCGGCGATGATCGCGACGGCCAGTGACAGCCGATCCAGGATCATGGCGTCGTTCGCGTGAGCCGCGCCTTTCCGTTCGATCCAGACCAAGGGTCCGCCCACTCGGGACGAGGGCCAGTCGCCGATCGACTCGGCGCCGACGTCGCTGCGGTGGCCGGCGGCATCCACCCGCAATGCTCGTGAGGACGGCGCAGCGCCCGCCGCGACGCCGCTGAGGATCGCGGCAGCGCGCACGACGGCCTCGAGACCCGCGCCGCCGGCGACCAGGGAGTCGAAGTACGAGATGACCTTGAGCGACTCGCTGGCCTCGGAATCGAGGGAGGTCAGACGCCCGGCGAGTTCCTGCATGTGTGCTCCAACGCTCTGGGCTTCATCGTAGAACGCGCCGGGCGTCGGCGGATCAGCCCAGGATGCGGCGGACCCAGTTGTCGCGCGCCGCGACCATCTCGCGGGAGAGTGCCGCCTGGGGGACGAGACCCTCGAACGCGTGGAAGCCGCCGGGCCAGACGTGAAGCTCCGCCTCGCCGCCCGCAGCCCAGATCGCGCCGGCGTAGGCGACGTCCTCGTCGCGGAACACCTCCGCGCTGCCGCAGTCGATGAAGGCGGGGGGCAGGTCGCTCAGATCGGTGGCGCGCGAGGGGGCGGCGTAGATCGACACGTCGTCGGTGCCGCGGCGGTCGCCGAGCAGCGCCGACCATCCCGTGACGTTGCTGCCGCGGTCCCACACGCCCACGCCGTCGATCTGAAGGGTCGACGTCGTCTGGTCGCGGTCGTCGAGCATCGGATACATGAGGAGCTGACCGGCCAGCCGCGGCCCCCGGCGGTCGCGGGCGAGGAGCGCCACACCGGCGGCGAGCCCGCCCCCCGCGCTCCCCCCGGCGATGAGCAGACGGTCGAGGTCGATGCCGAGGTCGGCGGCGTTCGCCGCGGTCCACAGCAGCCCCGCGTAGCAGTCCTCCACGGGCACCGGGTCGGGAAACTCCGGCGCGAGCCGGTACTCGACGGTCACGGCCACGCCGTCGTAGCGGTGGAGCCAGTCCGTCAGCGCGATGACGCCCGTCCAGCGGTCGCCGATGATCATGCCGCCGCCGTGCGTGAAGAAGAAGCCCGGACCCGTGGCCGTCTCAGGGCGATCCTTCGACTGGATGACGCTGACGACGATCTCGTCGCCCCCGTACCCCGGGATCGTGACGTCGTGCGCCACGAGGCCCGCATGAGCGAGCGCCTCTGCCGCCGACGGGAGCCCCGGGATCACCATCGAGCGCAGCGCCGGGATCATGTCGGGCGTGAGCGTCGGCGGCAGCGACGAGTCGATGGCGCTGAGCGCTGCCGCGAGCTCGGGATCGAACGGCGGCCGGCGCAATTGGGCGGTGTCGGTCATGGGGAACTCCTTCGTTCATCGCCGCTTCCTCGCGGCCTGATCTTCACTCTCGCGCGGTGGCCGGCGCAAGGCATCCGCCGCCCGGCTGACATCGACCGGCGTCTCCCCGCCAGACGGCGGGGCGGCGGACTCCGCGGCATCCCGGCCCGACCCCCGCGGATCCCACGCCACGAGCGGCGCCGGGACCTCGCGTGCGACTATGCCGGCGAACGCGATCGTAGTCAGGTCGCCCAGGTGCGGGCCGATCACCTGAACCGCGATCGGCAGGCCCTCGACCGACAGGCCGATCGGCGCCGAGGTCGCCGGCAGGTTCGCGAAGGTCGCTACCGACGACCAGGCCAGCAGCGCATCGAACGGGATGTCGAACCCGTCGGGCGATGACCAGCAGCCCCGCGTCGGCGCACCGGTCAAGGAAGCGCGCGACATCCTTCTCGCCGATGAAGTCCAACCCGCCGTCATGTCTCCCGTGGTGATTCCACGGGAAGTACACGTCGATGGCGGTATATCCAAGCCGCTGCACGGCGGTGAGCCGTTCGCGCCACCGCTCCCGGCGGATCCACGAGCGGGCGCCCGAAGGTCGGGGTTGTGGTGTGTCGCGGAGGTGCCCCCTGATGTACGAGCCGTCCGGCATTCTCAGTTCAGGCGGCTGGTCGACGCCGGCTCTGGACGGCCTGGCCGGGCTTACTGGCTGCGGCGTCCGGCCTGCTCGTTGCTGGCGCTGGCGACTTCGACGTGGCCGTTGCGATACTTGGCCATTGTCAGCCGGTTCGTCCGGCGGTACCGGGCGAGCTTGCCATCCCGGAGTGTGCGTTCCACGCCGATGCTCACCAGCATTCCCCGCTCGTAGCCGATCTTCTGCCCGGAACGCACGAGCGCCAATGTCACGTCGAGGTCCTCACTGATCGCGTCATCGCCGCACGTTACGGCGTCCCGGAGCTGGATCCACGCCGCACGCGTCAGCGCCATGTTGTGTCCATACATCACCGGTCCGCTGCCGATCATCTGCTCATGAATTGTCCGGATCAAGGCGTATGCCGCGCGGCCGTTGACGCGGCCGCCTGAGGACAGTCGTGTGAAGCCGGCCGGACCCGTCAACCCCGCCAGGCTCCGGTCCGCCGCGAATGCTCGGCGGATCGACCGTGCCCAATCGGCAGTGACGATGGTGTCGGCATCGATTCGGACGATGACGTCCGCAGTCGCTGCGTCGAAACCGGTGTTACGGGCATACGTGACCCCGTGCCGCGGCTCCCGGACGACAACCACACCCAGGTGCGAACGAGCGACCGCCGCCGTGCTGTCGCTGGAGTCGTTGTCAACCAGGATGATCTCGTCCACCGGATCCGATTGACCGCTCAAGGCTGTCAGGCAGTACCCGAGAATGCTCGCCTCGTTGCGCGCCGGGATGACGACGCTCAAGGTCACTCCTCGATCAGCCACCCGCCTGACCATACGCAGCAAGCTCTCCACTTCGAGGCCATTGACACGCGTGAACGCAGCCGGTACTGCCTGCAAACGTAGCGTGGCCTTCGAGCTGTCCCGCGTGTTGGATGCGCTCACCTAGCCGGGGCCACCACTCGCAATCGCCTGCAGTCGCCCCGGGCACCGGCTGGAGCACGCCCGTTGGCCGGTCCTCAGACTTTCATGCGGGGTGAGTGGTTGCGCGTGCTTTTCGTGTGCGCCGGTCTTCGAGGATCACGCTGATGAGCACGGCGACCGAGAGGGCAGTCATGATGGTCTGGGTGACGCCGGCCGCGGCGGCGGTGCTGTCGTCGTTTCCGGCGGTGAGCCAGCGCCCCCAGTCGCCGAGTCCGTGCACCATGATTGGGACCCAGAGTGTTCCTGTGGCTCGGAGTGCCGCGTAGAACAGCACGCCTTCCATTGCAGTCACGCCGGCCTGGAAGGCGATGATGCCGACCGGGACACCGGCCAGCGCACTTCCGAAGGTGTGTGCGAGGCCGAAGGTGATCGCGGTGACCAGGAGAGTGACGGTTTCGCCGTGGTGGGCGCGGACGGATTCGAGAAGGATGCCGCGAAGGAATAGTTCTTCGCCGAGCCCGACGAGCAGATAGCAGATCAACCCGACGAGGATGTAAGCCGCCGACAGCTGCGTCCACGGCGTGGCGATGAGCAGCGCCACGATCTGTGCGGCGATCGCCAGCGGGACCAGCAGCATCCACCATCGCCGCGGCTTGATGCGGTGGATCGGCGGGTCGGTCCAGATGTCGTGCCACCACCCCGATCGCCACGCGAACAGCAGTCCGGCGCCGATCGCAATCGGCAGCGGGATCAGGTGGGATGCCGCCAGTTCGACCACCGGATCCGGGTCGGCGCCGAGGGCCGCGTCGACCAGCAATCCGCCGCCGGCCGCGAGCAGCACGTACACGATAACGGCTACCAGCCCCACCCACAGGACGCGGGGAACCCGATCTCGGGTGGGGATCTCCTGGGCCGTCTGCTCAGTCATCCGGACTCCTCCTGCAGCCGAACCGGCCGCGTCCTCAACTCTCGATCCCAGCCTGGCACACGGAGGCAACGCCGAAAGGACGCGGCCATGTGCCGTTGCCGGCCGAGGCGGCCGATACGGTGTCAGCAGAGCGTCCCTCCCCGGAAAGGTTCCGCATGCGCGTCACTCCCCGTGTCTGGATCGGCATCGCGATCTGGGTCGGCTACCTCATCATCATCGTCAGCGTCACCTTGCTGTCGGGGATCCCGTACCCGGAGATCGGCACGTCGGCCGACGCGACATGGCGGGGCGCGGTGATGGACCTCGCTGTCGCCGCCGTCGCCCTGGTCATCGTCACGACGCTGCTGGGCTGGTGGCGCCCCGCGCTGTTCGAACAGCAGCGGTCCCGCCACAAGTGGCCCATCTTCGTGCCGATCATCATGCTCGCCGCCGCGATCCTCAACATCTTCTCCACCGACTGGTCCCAGTTCGACGCCTCCTTCCTGCTGTCCCTGCTCGCGCTTGGTGTGCTGGTCGGCTTCTGCGAAGAGCTCATGGCGCGCGGTCTCGTCCTCACCGCTTTCCGCGCGCAACTGGCGGAGGGATGGGTGTGGTTCCTGTCCAGCGCCCTGTTCGGACTCATGCATCTCGCCAACGCGCTCCTGGGCGCACCGTTGCTCAGCTCGCTGCAGCAGGCAGGTCTGGCATTCGCCTCCGGAACCGCGTTCTACATCGTCCGCCGCGTCACCGGATCTCTCATCTGGGCGATGCTCCTCCACGGACTCTGGGACGTGTCAGTCTTCGCTGTCGGTCACGCCCCCGCAACGGCTCCGTTCGGAGCGTTCCTCGCCCCCATTGTCGGCGTCCTCTCCCTCGCGGTCGTCTACTGGGTCATTACGGGCACACACGAACGAACCCCGGCGGAGAAGGCCGCCACCAATATCAGTTAGCTCGCCCTGGAGCCGATCGCCCCGCACGCGGACCCGCACTGCGCCCGTCGTCCGAGTCGCACGAACACCGGTCCTTCATCGTCCGGGTTTCCACCGTGAGTGAGACGATGGCGTCGTGATTGAAGCAGTCCGATTCGTCGTGGATGGTGAAGAGTTTGACGTGTACAGAGACGGTACTTCGATCCACCACACCTGGGTCAGCGGCCCGAACCCGGGCTACGGATTCTCGGTGGGAGGATCGGGTGCAGAAGCGCTGACGGACGAGGAGGTGCGCGCCGAGATCCGGGCGTTCCTTTCGGAGGTTGACCCGCGCACCGGCTTCTTGGTCGAATGACGGTCGCAATTCGCGCTAGCCGAGCGGTTGACTGCTGCGCCGTCCGCCCCACGCAGAGTTCCAGTAAGCCGCGTCCTCACTGCAGACGCGAATGATCTCGTCCGGTTTCGGGTCAGCGGGCCAAAGCTCGATCAGGTAGCGGTCAACAACTTCATCGGCAAACTCACCCGTATGCCCGGCGTGTCTTCCCGAAGCGCTCACCCGGACGCGGTAGCTGCCGGCCTGGACCCCCAGCACGCCGTTTGGCTCGCCTGCCCAGGCTTCCCATCGCACAACATCGCGCGCAACGAAGGAAACCTCAACGACGTCTTCCCAGTCACCCACGGGAGGCTCCTCGTCATGAATCTCAACCCGGATCAACGATCCGCCCGGCCGGCGCGCGAGTACAACATGAACCACACCGGTCGCAGCGGCACCCACCCAGCCGTTGTCCTGGTCGGCAAAGAACCGGTCGGCGTCCCCGCCAAATCCGTCGGTGCCATCTACCAGGTCAAACTGGCCAAAGTCAGTGAAGATCACCTCTTCCAAGAGCACCCTCATGCCGCCAACCTACCGCCGCGCTAGAAGGGAATTTGGTGGCGGGATCTGACTGGCGTCGACCGCGAAGGCGCGTCCACCTGCGCACCTGTATCGGGCCCGAACATCTAGCGACGGCGTTCCTCTGTGCCAAGCTTCGCTGTGGCGTTTTACCTCGAACGATCCCCATCCGGGGGATGTACTGAGGCGGAGCCCTCGGCGCGCATTGGTCACCATCACGCCCAGCGATCGTCCGGTCGGCGCTCGCGCCAACGAGCCCTCGTTAGGGCTGTGTTCGGCGGTGGCGCCCGTACGTGGGCCGCCTCCCGTGCGCGCACCCCGTGAACGTCCTGCAATCCCCGTGCCGGGCGAGTGCCGGATAGCCCGCACGCGGGTCCCTCACCGCGCTGAGGCTTTCAGTGCTGCGGGGTGTCGCGGTGTGCGGTTGCCGTGGAGGATGTAACGGATTGATGGGGTCCGGACACTACGGGGTATGGAGACGGTGGATCTGTCGACCGAGGCGTTGTGGACTCGTGGCATAGCCGGTGACGGCGAGGCCTTCGGGCTGGTCTTCGACGCGTTCCACGACCGGGTTTTCCGGCACGCCTACCGCATCCTGCAGAACGCCCACGACGCCGAGGATGCCAGCGGGGTGGCGTTTCTGGAACTGTGGCGCCGCCGACACCAGGTGCACCTGGTGGACGGCTCGCCCCTGCCGTGGCTGCTGGCCGCGACGACAAACTCGTGCCGCAACCTCAGCCGTGCCAAACGCCGATACCGGGCACTGCTGGATGCGCTCCCGCATGGCACCCCCTCCCCATCCGCCGAGGAGAGCGCGCTGCATCAACTCACCACCGACCGGGCCCTGGCAGCGGCGATCGCGAAGCTCGCGGACACCGACGCGGAACTGTTCGCGCTCGTCGCGTTGGAGGGGTACTCGATCGTCGACGCTGCCGCTGTCCTCGGACTCTCCGCGGGCGCGGCCCGCACCCGCATGCACCGGGCCCGCACAGCACTGCACCGCGAACTAGGGCACGACACCCTCGTCGGCTATCTGTCCAAGGAGGCGACGTGAACACCCCACAGATGAGCCCCGAGTTCGCATCCGCGTTCCGAGCCCGCCTTGTCGAGCACGTGACCGCGGCCACCCTGCCAAAGCGCCGCCGCCACGTCCTGTTGGCCGGCGGAATCGCTCTGGCGCTGGTCGTTGGCGGGACCGCAGCCGCGGCCGCCACTGGGCTGCTCCCGCTGCCAGGTGGAACGGCGACGACCGAACTCACCGAGACCGTGTCGGGAACCTTCACCGGCACCGCCGCCCTTGACCTCGGACCACGGCCCGCGAGCGCTACCGGAGCGGCGGTATCACTCACCTGCCTCACGCCCGGCACATTCGTGTTCGACGACGGTGCTTCCGTGACCTGCACCACCCCAACCGACATCACCCACCCGACCACGTACATCGTGCCCGCCGATGCCATCACCGACACCCGAGTCGAGATCACCGCCACCCCCGACGCCGTATGGACCCTCACCGCAAGCTGGGTGGAGGAAGAGACCACCCCGTGGGCCGTCAACAACGGTGGAGACACATACGGGGTGATCAACGAGAACGGTGAACCCGACCTTATCGCCGTCATCACCACCGACAACAAACCCGGGTACGTGCGGCGGGACGACCTGAACGATGCCGACGGAACAACCGCCGCCGAGTCCTTCACATCACCCGAAGATGCTCTCCGCTGGCAGGAAGAGAACGTCGGCATCGTCCACTACATCCCCGTCTACGAATCAGACGGCGAGACCCAGATCGGTGTGTTCCAAGTCGGGGGCAACTGATCGACGACAGTGGTCATTCCCACCAACCCCGTACGAAGCAGTGTCGTTCAGCGTGCCGAGTGCGGCCGTCCTAGACTGCGGCCGTGGATGCTGCCGTGATCGTGCCCGTGCGGACCGATGCCGGAATGTTGTGCGTGTGGTCGCCTACCGCCTTCGACGCCGTCAATGACTACGACTCCTGGGGCACGCACGTCAACGATCGGCTGCACGACGCGATCGCGTCGGGAGATCTAGTCCCCCTCAACATTGAGTCGGATGGTTCCTGGGGAGTTCGGGTCGCGCTACCAGGTGAGGGTCTTTCGGATCGCGAGCGGACGCACGAGGTCATAACCAGCGAACCGTACCTGCTCATGGTGTCGGGCGGCGAAGTGATCGTGAGCGGGATCGAAGGTGTGGGTGATCTCGTCCGGGCGCCGTTGCGCCTTCGTCTGGGTGATGGCCGCTACGTGGTCCGGACCACCCTTGTCGCCTGGGATGACGAGCCGGGAGCGATCGGCCCAGACGGCAAGCCCGCGGACACCGCCCTGCCCGACTTCGTTGTTCAGATCCACCCCGAGCACGGCTCGGGTCCATATCGCACCAACGAGATCACTTTCGACCGGCCAGAGTAGTCGGAGTCGGTGTGGTGCGGCACACGATCGATGAGTCGCACCGCTGCCTCTGATCGTGCGGATGCCGGTCGTCGAGCGCGCGGATGTGAGCATGAGTAGCGGGACTTGAACCCGCGCCCCTCCGACGCCAAGTCGGTCCGTATGCGGGTGTGACCGGCGAGTTTGTCGACGATGGCTTCCGGGTCAGTCGCGTGAGGAAGTGTCCACCATGTTCGACCGGGGTGGGTGAGCGACGCTGTCCGCGCTCATCCGAGCGCGGATTGCGGTAGTCGTGCATTCAGTGCATCTACCAGGCGGGAGCACGCTGGTCGGGTGGTCAGGCTGGCGGGAAGAGAGACCGTCCTCCCGTCCTCGAGGGCCACGTCGATCATGCGCACCCCGAAGTTCAACCATGTGTCCGTGCCCGAGAAGCGATTCCACATACCCGAGTACGGCACATCGATGAAGTTGGTCACGTCTGCGAACGTGAAGACATATGTGCCGAGATAGGACCGCACTGTCAGCGTGTCTGATGTCGCCCAAGCGCGAACGCGAACGGCGTACAGAAGTAGGGCGATCGGAAGAGCGGCAAAAGCAAGTGCGATCGAGGAGTGATGGGAGTTCATCCAACCCACCCACACGATCGGAAGGAACACGATGCTGAGAATCGCGGTCAGTACTCGGGGCAGTCGTCCGACCATTCGCAGGTCTTCGTTCAGCTCCCGCAGCGCCTCCTCGCCTTCACCCTGCACCACTCGAGTCCGACGTCCGTTTCCGCCGACTGTGTTCGGCACGATGAATCCTCGCATGGCACGCACTTGGTCGACGGAATGAACCCGACTGTGGGAACGAACGCCGGGCACCGGGTGTCGCGTCTCGTCGCGATGCATACAGACGCGTGCGAGCGCGCCCCGCGGCGGGGCGATAGCCGGTCCTCGACCGGGCATGATCGCGAGCGACAGCGGCCTAGAGTCTGTCGGGCGGCGCGCTTGGGTAGTTGTGGACGACATCACCGCCACCGCGGCGGCGACTCCGTGGTTCGATACTCGTCGGCTTGCCTTCCGCGAAGCGCGCTCGAGCACTCGGATAGTTGTGGATTACGCCATTGCGCGATGGGTGGTCGCCCTCTGCGGAATCTCTTGAGCCACTCGGCGTGACCGTTGCAGCGATGCCTAGGAACACGAGAGTCAGAATTACCCCGATGAGCGCGCCGCCGAAGCCGAACGCTGGGTCGATGATGCCAGCAGCAATCAGGCCCACGGTGAGAAGTGAGCACGCGACGACATTGATCCTCGACCCAATCTTGCTGTAAGGACTGAGGGCCGAGTTCTTGGCCAAGCCCACCATGCGATCGCGCGCCACCTGACCATTATCTGGGCGAGTTCGACCGAACGCTCGCAGACGGTCGGTTAGCGAGCGAGGCGTTGATCTCGTCGGGCTTAGGGCCGATATTCGTCCCTGCGAGGCGGGAAGGGCTCGGGCGGAAGCATCGTCTGCGCATTCATCTGCTCGGGCGGTTTGTGCACCGAGAGCAAGAAGCCAAACGCCTTCACGAGCGTGTTGCCGATCACCGCGGCTACCCGCCAGGACAGGGAAGGATCGCGGTCGGTCATGTCGCAAGCATCCATCATCGGAGTGACGAGCGTCTAGCGGTTCGCAGTGTGGACAGCGCGATTGCCGGTGGCTCAGCGTGCTCGGTCTCGCGCGACTCCGGCCGCTGCGAGCAGTCCGGCGGACACGAATGTGGCGATGCCGATTCCGAGCTGCAGGGCCGTCCCGGCGATCATCAGACCGACGCCGCACCAGAGCGCGACGCGTGACCAGCCGTGCCGTGTGAGTGCGCCGGCTGCTCCGACCAGCAGCCCGATCGTGCACAGGATGATGCCGGGAAGCACGGTCACCACCCAGCGGTCCCATCCGGTCTCGCCCGCGGGCCGAGGTCCGGAGTAGACGGTGGCGGCGTAGAACGTCCACCAGGAGATCCATCCGAGCGAGATCGCGGCCAGTGTCAGGAACGCAATCACGCGTCCGCGGGACGTCCTCGATAGCGCCACGATGAGCCCCACGCTGACCGACACGGCTGACATCCCCCCGAGGGCAACGGCGACCCCGAGATAGCCGATGCCGTCGGCGCACACCCACGTGCCGTCCGGGCCCCACTCGCCGCCAATGCCCCATGAACAGTTGAAATGAAGCGTCTCGCGGGCGAGGCCGAGCACCGCCGCTCCGCAGAAGAAGGAGAGGACTCCGCCCGATAGGACGGCTACTGCCGCTTCCGGGCCGCGCTCACCGCGAACCGCTGCCCCGGTGGTGGGCGGTTCATCCTTCCCGTGGACCGTCACGTTCCCGACGCTATCGTCCGCACTGTGTCATGTGCCGGATAGCCCGCAGCCGGGTCGTTGAACAGACGTTGGAGCCTCGGGGCGAGGGGTACATCGGGCGCGGGTGAGTCGACCTCGGCGTAGCGGGTCAGGCGGTCGTTGCAGTCAGATGACGCCCCGATCGAAACGGGATGGGCGGCTCCGCCAGTACACATGAATAGAGCTCACCTCTCCGCCTCGATGGCGATGGTGTTGCCGTCCGGATCGGCGACCCAGAATATGCGCCCTCCGCCTGCTCGCGGAGCGACGCCTCGCTCGTCCTGCCCGAGACCCTCGTATCGAGGGATCTCCGCACCGGCCCTGCTGAGTTCGTCGAGGACCGTCTCGAGGTCATCGACGTACCAGGTCGCCACAGTTGACTTCGCCCCGCCCGCGTTCGGTGTCTCGAATACGTTGAGCATCGTTCCGCCGCCCGCCCGGTAGGAGCGGCCGCCGCCCGCAATGTCAGCGCTCGGTCCCTCGCCGGCTTTCTCGAGCCCAAGGATGCCTTCGTAGAAGTCAACCGCTCGGCGGATATCCGTCACTCCGATTGACGCGCGCACGGGGAAGTCACTGAGGCCCATCCGCCCCACGCTAGTTCCCCGACGGGCCCTAGCACAGCCCGTTGATCGGTCGCTCAGCGCGACAAATCGAGTCGTACAGCCGGATCGTCCTACGAGCCGGCGTCGCTGCTCGTTGCGGTTGTCGAGTGGACCGACACCGGCTGCCATCTTCGTTGGCTATCCGCGCGGCGCTTTGGCTCCTCAGTCGTTCACTGGATGATGAGCGAGTGACAACCAGCTCCACCGGCAAGCGCCGCAGACAACTTGGTGCGGTAGCAGTCTGTATGGCTGTCCTTCTCGTGGCGGCCGCGTGCACGGACTCAGACTTCAGCCTGTCCGAAGAGGACGCGTACGGGACGTGGAGTGCTGGCAGCGGATTGCCGACAACCCTCGAGCTTGCCGACGACGGGACCTTCCAAGCGACCGCATGGCCGATCGATGTCGGCTGCAGTGGGCATCCTCCACGGGCGACGAGCGAGCTTCTCGAGTCGGAGACCATCGACTTCACTGGCATTTGGGAGGAGGGGGATGACGCCTCTCAGAACCGAATCAGCCTGGTACCAGAGTCTGAGGCGTGCGGCACGCCTCGGATCAGCGCTGACTTCCGCAGTGAAGACGGTGTCCTGTACACCTGCATCCTCTTGGGCGTGCATGTCGACCTAGCGAGAGCCGAGAACTGGTTCATTCTCTACCTGGGCGAGCCCGAGGCAACCCCGGACTCAAGTCGCTGCTTCAACTACAACTAGCCGGATTACTCCCTAGCGACGGACCTTGCTTGCGGGTACGCACGATGAGTGCCGCGCGCGTCGCCGCAAGTCTCAGTCCTGCTGACCTTCCGAACTCATTGGAGTCAGCTCTGGCGCAGTTGCCGCTGAGAGCGGGGACCCCTCCGCTTTGCCTACGGGTATGAGGCCGATTCCGAATCCCATCGCGCCGCCGAGGAGTCCGAGACAGATCCCCACGACGGCCAACCACACCAGCACCGTTCTCCGAGGATCGACGTATTGCGGGTGCTCAGCGAAGTCGACCATAGCCGACGGAAACCAACCGAATAGGACCAGAAGCACGCCAACGCACGCCGCCAGAAAGAAGCCGATACCCGTGTAGGTCAGAACTCTCCGACCGTACGAGAGCGCGCCGCTCAGGGTCGGACTCATGCGCTCAACGTACTCCCTGTCAGTCGAGCGCGGCGATCAAAGCAAGCCCGCCTCGCTGCGATGGACGACCGATAGCCGGTCCCTCAGCGTGCGTGGGGTCGCTAGTCGTTGAGCGAGTCAGGGCGGCGACGGGTTGCTTGCGTTGTAATCCATTCCGACGCGTAGTCAGCGAGTTCGCCGGGTGTGCCGGTCAAGCGTGGAAGGGTGATCGTTACGTCGCCGGCGGTTGGGCCCCACTCGTTCAGCCGTGTGTCGTCTCCCCATGAGCATTGGATGGACAGTTCGCGCTTGGTCTCGACGAACAGGATCCATAGCCAACGCAGCGATGCGTTTGTGTTGCGAAGCTCAACGCCGAGTAGTGGTCTGACGACTGGCGCGCCAGCGGATCGCGTGTGTGGCAGTCCGAGCTGAGCCCAACCGGCTGCGCGACCGCGGATGGCCTCGACGAATCGGCGCTCCGCATTCGATGTCGCGTTCGTGCCGGGGAACCAGATGTTCTGCGCGTCGTCCACGACGTCATCATTCCGTACTCGGTCTAGGCGACGACTGCGCTCGGTCCGATTGCGCAGCCTCGTCTTGCACGCGCAGCGATCGTAGCCCTCTAGCCGATCCCTTCGCGCGCTTCACCAGCGGCGAGTTCCACGACGTGGCGCGCCGCCTCGAGAACGGTCATGCCTTCGGAGTCGGGGTAAGGACCATCTGCGAGAAGAGCGCGGATTCCAACGTTTCGCGCGCCCTCGACATCCGCGACGGGGTTGTCGCCGATCATCCACACGTCGTCGGTGGGCGTGACGCCCGCAGCGGTCATCGCGAACTCGAAGATCGCCGGGTTTGGCTTCTCCGCGCCGATCGCCGCGCTCGTGAGGGTCTCCTCGATCAGCCCGGCGAGCCCCAGGGACTCAACCAATGGTGGGGAGCTCTGGCGCGTGGTTGCTGAGGAGGATGTTGCGATACCCCGCGGCTCTGGTGAGCTCGAGCGCAGCCTCGGCCCCGTCGATGACGACCCAGGCATCCCGCCGGTAGAACTCGGTCGGCACGTAGAAGGCCGCCACTTCTGTAGCGGTGTCATGCCACGGGAATCCGTCACGCAAGTATGGCCGCAGCTGATCGACGGTGCCGGCAGCCCCGATGTCGATGCGTCGCCATGCGTCCAGGAGTGCACCCGACCAGAGATCCTCTCGGCGGGCAAGCGTGCCATCGAAGTCCCAGAAGACCACGCGACTCGAACTAGGCACGAGCCAGACTTTACCCACACCTGGCCCCGCGACGGATCCCTTACCGCGCGCGGATTAGGCGCGAGACGACCCCGTTGAGCCGCCAAGATGCTTGTTCGCGTTCGCTGAAGAGATCAGAGCCCATGCACGGTGGGTCGCGTCTGCGGTGAGCCGCGGCGGGGGCGCGGAGTTACCGAGCGGACCGCCACCGAGAGGAATAAGTTCCAGCCGGCGGTCCGTACGTGCGCTTCTCCATTCCAGAACGTCTGTCCACTCCAGGCTGATCGGGCCACCGCCGCCCATCCAGCGGCCAGGCGCGTCGACGTACTCGAGGTTTCGGACGTGGGCGGCCTCGATAAATTCCTTCTGCCGAAGTGGCGGTCCGGACCACAAAGAGACTGAGTCTTCGCGAATCATGAGAACGTGCGACCATCCGGAACTCAAGGACGGCGCGGTGACCGCGAACTCCTTCTTGCTCTTCTTCGA